>CAZEQO010000001.1:0-12927 GCA_964514365.1 uncultured Robiginitalea sp.
GAAATCGACCCCGGTACTTTGATAGAACCACATAATCAGGGCGAGGACGCCTCCTCCAAAAACCATTGCGAGCCCCCATCCCTTTATTTTATCCATAAAAAACAGGGCTGGAGTACTTTTATTAAAACCGAATTTTTCTTCAATCACAAAGGTTTTGTAATAACTCAGGGGTGTGGATAACAGATCACTCCCGATAAAGAGAAAACCGAAAAAAAGGAGGGCCTGGGGGATAGGGTTGGAACTCAGGGTACGCACAAAATCGTCGAGCCATCCAAAACCTCCGAAACATAAAAATGCCAGGGTGACCCCGAGGGAAAGCCCTGAGGAAAGCAGCCCGAATTTATAATTGGCCTGTTTGTATTGTTGGGATTTCTGATACTCCCCGGCCTCATAGAGGTCATCGAGTCCCTCCGGTACAGGATCTGAAAATTTCCGGGCATTGAGAACGTCCAGTACAGTTTCGATTATATAGTCAACAACCAGGATACCAACGATAACATAAAAAAGGGTTTCTGACGTCATTCCAATAGGTTTAAACCGATGAAAAATAGGAATAATAATCTGTTTCTTTCCTATAAATTAGACCAACGGCCCTTGAAAAATCCTTATCCTTTTGAAGAAAAACCCCGTTGCCTGAGGCCCTCATACATCAAAATGGCTGCGGCTACGGAAACATTCATGGAATCGATACTCCCGGCCATCGGGATTTCTACGAGCAGGTCAGCCCCTTCTTTCCAAATTGAAGTAAGCCCAGTGGCTTCTGTTCCCACAACTATGGCCGTGGCCTTTGTGAAATCTGCTGTATCATAGCGAACCGCCCCCCCCAGGGCAGCGCCTAATACCTGAAAATTGGAATCTTTGAGAAAACCCAGGATTTCTGGGCTACTCCCGGAGACCACAGGAACCGTGAACAGGCATCCGATGCTGGAACGGATGATGTTTGGATTGTATAGGTCCCCTTGCAGATCTGCGATCAGGACAGCGTCCAGCCCGGCGGCATCTGCCGTACGTAAAAGCGCTCCAATATTTCCGGGTTTTTCAGGGGCTTCGGCCACCAGTACCAGGGGGTTTTTAGTTTTCCAACTGAGGTTTTTCAGGCTGTGATCGCGACTGTGCATCAGGGCGATAACCCCTTCGGTTTTTCCCCTGTAGGCCAAATGACGATATACCTCGGGGCTAAGACCAACCCCCGTGCATTGCCCCAGTTCCGGGATGGTCCGGAGTTGAGCTTCATCGATAATTTCCGGACAGAAATAGAATTTTTCAGGACTATACCCACCACGGAGTGCCAGGCGGAGTTCTCTCAGACCTTCAAGCACAAACAAGTTATCCCTGCGCCGGTTGCGTGATTTCCGATTCCAATGCTCTAATTGACGGACCTCAGGGTTTTGTATGCTGCTGATAAACTTCATGCCTGGCGTAGTCATAAAAAAAACGGAATGATCCTTTGGAACCCTTCCGTTGTTAAAGATACATATGTTAGGAATTACTCCCTGGCATATTTGCCCATGTAGCGTTTCCAGAGTTCTGTTTGGTGAGTCTCCAAAGAGAGTTCGCGCCCATCGATAAAGGCATGGGTCAATTGATTGCCTCTCATATCCAGGGCGTCCCCTTCTGAAATAAACAAAGTGGCACTTTTTCCATTGGCCAGTGTTCCGTAGCGATCATCAATACCCAAAATCCGGGCTGTGTTTCCACTGATCATCGCCAGGGCTTTTTCCTTATCCAACCCCTGTCCGACAACTTGTCCGGCATAAAAGGGGAGGTTACGGGTTTGAAAATTAGAAGCCTCTGCATTCTGTATACCGACCAGTAGGCCAGCTTCGTCCAGTAATTTGGGAAGGCGGTAGGGCAGGTCATAGGCATCGTCATTCAGGTTGGGCAGGGTATGTGTAAAATTCACCAGTACAGGAATCTCATGTGATTTCAGGAAATCTGTGACCTTATAGGCCTCATAGCCTCCTACCAGGACCACCTTTTGAATGCCAGCGGCTTTCAACCGACTCACACCATCTATGATTTCCTGTTCCCCATCGGCGTAAAGGTACAGGGTTTGTGATCCCGTAAAAAGGCCCTGCATCGCCCTGAAGGCCGGATTGACTTCCTTAGATTTCCCAGCGCTATAGACTTTTGAGTTGTCTACAAAATTGAGCACTTCCTCCTTTTGGGTTTCGTAGTCCTTATTGGGTTGGTATCCACGGGGTTCCCCCATCCACCAGCGTCCTCTTCGGAAAGATCCCGGCCAGTGAAGGTGTATTCCATCATCTTCTTTGACAATCGCATCTTCCCAGTTCCAGGCATCGAATTGCACAATTGAGGATGTACCGGAGATACGACCGCCCTGAGGGGCGATTTGTCCGAGCAGCACCCCGTTGGGCCGCATACTCTCCACCAATTGCGATTCGGCATTATAAGCGATAATACTGCGCACATGTGGGATCATGGATCCGATTTCGTCCTCGTCGTCACTGGCCCTCACGGCATTTATTTCTATAAGGCCCAGGGATTTTCCAGGGGCGATAAAACCGGGGTAGACGTGTTTTCCCGTAGCGTCGATAACCCGCCCACTGCCCTGAAGGCCGGCGCCCATTGCGGTAATGGTACCGTCGGTAAAAGTCACGGTCCCGTTTTCCACAATTTCACCATTGCCCAGGTGCAATGTGGCCCCCGTTATGCTTATGGTTTCACTTTGAGCCACTGCAGGCGTCTGCTGTCCCCATGCCGTTGTCAGGCAAAGGAGGAGAATGAGTGAACTGGCTATATATGATTTCATAGGATTCATTTTAGTATTGGATTTTAAAGACTGTCACAGGTGAAGGTTCTTTTCTGTTTTTGTCTTGGGGGTCGGACGGCCGCTCCTCCGGCTTTTTCGTCCAACATCATTTCCGTGAGCTTGCTGCGCTCCTCGGTCATTCGCTGTTGAAGCCTGGCATCCTCGGTGCGATCAAAATAGGGAACCCCCTCGATATAAGTCGTTTCAGCAACTGCATACACGGAGAGCGGGTGGTCTGACCAGAGCACGAGGTCTGCGTCCTTCCCTACTTTTATACTTCCAACCCTGTCATCTATATGGAGTAATTTGGCCGGGTTAAGGGTCACGGTTTTCCAGGCTTCTTCTTCAGAAAGCCCCCCGTATTTTACGGTCTTACCCGCTTCCTGATTCAGCCGGCGCGACATTTCACTATCGTCGCTGTTAATCGCGACAGTAACCCCCTGGCTGTGCATGATCGCCGCATTGTATGGAATGGCATCCTTGACCTCGTACTTATAGGCCCACCAATCGCTGAAGGTCGAGCCGCCGACCCCGTGTTCCGCCATTTTATCGGCCACTTTGTACCCCTCGAGAATATGGGTGAAGGTGTTTACTTTAAAGTCCATCCGCTCCGCCAGCTTCATCAGCATGTTGATTTCACTTTGCACATAGGAGTGGCAACTGATATGCCTTTCACCCCTGAGAATTTCAGCGAGTACTTCCATCTCCTCGTCGTACCGGTAGGGTTCGCCTGAATCTTTAACAGCCTGGTATTCCTTAGCGCGCTGGAAATAGTTTTCGAATACCTGTTCCACACCCATCCGTGTCTGTGGGAACCGGTCAAAGCTCTGCCAGTTGGATTGTTTTACATTTTCTCCAAGGGCAAATTTGATAAACTTGGGCATGTCCGTATACATCATCTCCGAGGCACTTCGGCCCCACTTGAGTTTAAAAATGGCCGAGCGCCCTCCGATAGGGTTGGCCGACCCATGAAGCAGTTGGGCTGAGGTTACACCCCCACCCAGATTTCGATAGATATCAATGTCCTCCGGATCCAGGACATCGGTCATTTTTACCTCTGCTGAAGAATTATGACCAGCTTCATTAATGGCCAGGCCGGCAATATGGGTGTGCTCGTCAATAATACCTGCCGTCAGGTGCTTCCCTGTGGCGTCTACCACCCGTGCCCCTCCAGCAGAGAGGTTATTACCGATTTTAGTGATCTTTCCTTTTTTGATGAGCACATCTGTATTGAGTAGGGTTCCCTCAGCCTCTCCCGTCCATACGGTGGCATTTTTAAAGAGTATATCCTCCTGCTCCGGGCGCTTCAGGTATCCGTATCCCACATTCGGGTAACTTAAGGGAAGCAATTCCGGAACACTTTTCTCAGAATCGGATTCTTTGGTTTCAGCTTTAAAATCACCCGTCTTCCGAGCGGTAAAGCGCGTTTCCCTTCCGTCGGGTAAGACCATTTTTCCATTTAGATTATCAGAGGACGCCTCCACCAAAGCCGTGGTTCTGTAGGGATCACTTCCATCGGAAAATGAGGCAATGACCCAGTCATCCTCATATTTTAGTTTAGACTCCAGGACTTCCTCACCTTTTTTCACTTCCAGTTTTGGGCTGGCCGGGGTACCGGTGACAGAGAGGGCAAAATCTTTTCCCCCCGCTGAAAGGATGTACTCCCCACGAATATCTTTTTGGTTCATGTCCGCCAATACGTGGCGTTTTCCCATCACCCAATTTTCATACAAGGTCGTTTCCTCCTCGAAGATCGGGCCTGAGGTGATCAGAAAATTGGCATACCGACCTACGTCCAGCGTTCCGATTTCACCAGATTTCCCTAATAAGCGGGCCGGTTCAGCGGTTAAGGCTTCGAGGGCACGGGTTTCAGAAAGCCCGTACTCCATGGCCCTTCGTATGTTTTTGTGAAGGTCTTTTGTATTTTTTAACCCCTCCAGGGTAAAGGCGAAAGAGATACCATTTTTTTCGAGGACCCCGGGATTGGATGGGGCGTGATTCCAGTGCCGCATATCTTCAAGGCTCACATAATTGGCCTGGTACGGGTTGGAAACATCAAAGGCTTCAGGAAAATTAAGAGGTACAACCAGGGGCGCCATTGTGGCTTTGATATCCCCGATGTTTTCGTATTCCTGGCCCCCGGCCAGAATCACGTACTGAATTCCAAAACGATCACCAATTCCATCTGCCCTGAGCACATGACCGTTATCTCCTGCCGCAAAAAACTGAACCTGGTCCTTGTTCCGGATTAGGGCTTCAAGGGAGCGGTCTGTGGTGGTTACATTGCCCCCGTTATACCATTCTGCATCGTGGTACATCTGTCGCAACAGGGCCATCGAACCCATAAGGGATGTAGGGTAAGACTGGGCTTTGGCAATACTGCGGTCAAAAGAAAGGTATTGTCCTGAGGTGTCTTCCAGAATACGTTCCGAATCGGTACCCTCCTCGTTTAAGGCGAGCAGTACCCCTGTACCCCGGACAATTCCATCCTGAACGTGGCTGTTTACCACCCCGAAGCCCAGGTCGCGGAGGTCTTTCGCGCTTTTCTCGTCAAATTTATAATGGGAGATGGCTGTGTTTTCAGGCATGATGTGATCATTCCAGTAAAAGCCTTCCCGACTGGGTTCATATTGGGCGGTTCGCCCCCGGGAGGGATTGCGTTTGGCTTGTTCCACTCCAAATGAAGAGAAAACATCAATAAAGGAAGGATAGACGGATTTGCCTTCTAAATCTATAATCTGGCTGTTGGACGGGACATCGACGCGCTTCCCTACCCCCACAACCTTTCCCTCGTAAAAGAGAAGTGTTCCTTTTTCAATGACCTGGGTGGGACTCACATAGATTCGGGCGTTCGTGAGCGCTGTGTAGTTGGTGTTACTGGCCTTGACCCCGTCGTTTTTCGGGAAGTACTTTTGAGCATTCGCGGAATAACCCAGCCACAACATGGCGAGCAGTATAAGTTTCCATTTCATAAACGAATTGTAATTAGAATGAGAAGTAAAAATTTTGAGTAGTTTGAAGGTCCAATATACCAAAATCGGGGCACCCCCCGAAGGTTTTCCCTGCATTTCCGACATGTGAATGCAATTATGGAGTTACAGGATAAATCCTATGGTACCCTACAATGAGGGCCACCACCCGGTTATAAGAACGGATACCATCCTTTTGTTTGTTGATTTCCAGGTATCGGTTAAAGATGGATTTAAAAACAGGTTCCATCGGATTTTCAAAACCTTTCCAGAAATTCGTCAGTTCCCGGTAGTTCGCCCGGACTCCCGGGTTTATCTTCTTCAGAATTTTTTCATATTCCCCTTTGTCCCTTCTCCGGATTTCCGAAAGGCAATAACTCAGGCCGTAGGCCGATGCGGAATACCGGAAGAATTTATCCGGATTGCGGAGGGTCACCAAATACCCTATAAAATTTGTCTCATTCTCAGCGGAATAACCCAACTGATGACCCACCTCATGGCCGCAAACCACGGAATGCCGGAAAACCGGGAGCTTATGGTTTACCTGGGCTTCCCCAGTGAAAGGATTCAGATAGCCCCCGTAGCCCATATAGGAAAGCAGGGTACTGAAGAGGGAAGGTTTCAAACTGGGGGTATCGTAGGATAATCCCGGGAAGTCTTTGGCCAACTCCTGGTATCCGACAAGCGTTTTTCGGAGATTCAGATCACGGGTATTGGGAAATTCAACCGCCTGCAGGCTATCCCCTGTAAGTTCTTTTTGCAGGGCATTGGTTTGCTCCGCGAGTCGCCCCGTAAGTCCTGCGAGCTCATCCGTGGTATATTTTACCTCGTAACCCAGGGTTTGTGCCAAAGGTTGTCGGAAGTAGTTACTTCCCCAAACGAGGTAAAAAGTGAAATGGAGGACGGAAAGTGCGACCAGGCAATCGCGGAGAAAGGTCCAGGAATGGTGTCGGATCCAATGCCGCTTTCGGATCAGGTAACCAATAGATAAGACGATGAGTAAAAAATAAATAAGGTCTCCCACAGAGAAGGGAACCCAACCGTATAGTCTCCTGAAAAAAGCGGAGATCAGCGGATAAAAACCCTTGCTATAGTATTTCTCTACCCACTGCGGATGGCCTGCCATCCAGTTTACGGCTAAAAGCTGAAGAGGAAACGAAAGGATAATACCGGTCTTAAAATGGGATCGCATGGTGTAAAAATAGAGAATTATCCTGCCGGCCTTGGCCGGAATAGTTATTTTTGAGAGGCACTAAATGCTTTTTATATGTCTGATGTCATCGCGAATATTGATCCTGGTACAATCTGGAAATACTTCTCAGACCTCAATGCCGTCCCCCGCCCGTCCAAAAAAGAAGAACGGGTCATAGCTTTTATGATGGACTTCGGCAATTCCCTGGGGCTGGAGACCCTTAAGGATGCTGTAGGGAATATCGTTATTCGTAAACCCGCCACCCTTGGAATGGAAAACCGAAAAACAGTGGTGCTACAGGCCCATCTGGATATGGTTCATCAGAAAAACAATTCCACTGTATTTGATTTTGAGTCACAGGGCATTGAGATGTTTCTCGATGGGGATTGGGTACGGGCCAAAGGAACCACCCTGGGAGCAGATAATGGCCTTGGCGTGGCAGCCATTATGGGGATTCTGGCCTCCGATGAGATCGCGCATCCGGCTTTAGAAGCGCTTTTTACCATTGATGAGGAAACTGGGATGACCGGGGCCAAGGGACTCGCCAATGATCTTTTAACCGGAAGTATCCTCTTAAACCTGGATACGGAAGAAGATGACACCCTTTGCGTGGGATGTGCCGGGGGGGTGGACGTCACAGCCCGGGGCACCTATACGCCCGTAGCTGTTAAAGGGGAAGCAAAGGGGCTTTCTATCCGGATCAATGGCCTGCAAGGGGGGCATAGCGGGATGGATATACACAAAGGCCTCGGGAATGCGAATTTGTTGCTTGGGCGCCTGTTGCTGGTGTGCGGGGAAGCTGCGCCGGTTTCTCTGTCAGCCATGGATGGGGGTAGCCTCAGAAACGCCATACCGAGGGAGGCCCATGCGCTTGTGGTCGTTCCCGCCGGGAACCGGGAAGCAGTGCTTCATGCCCTTGAGGGGGAAAAGGAGGCCATCCTTCAAGAGTACCGCGAGAAAGAACCCGATCTGCGTATAACAGCAGAACCCGCGGACCGACCGCAAAAAACGATGGATCCTGAAACTACAAAAGGTTTTCTTTACTCCCTCTACAGTTTGTTTAACGGGGTGTATGCCATGAGTTCAGAATTCCCGACGCTCGTTGAGACTTCCAATAATGTGGCACGGGTTCAGGTAGGGGAGGGCAACATAGAGGTTGGCTCCCTGACCCGTTCGTCCAGAGAATCGGCCAAAGCGGACCTGGTGCGAAAACTGAAAGCTTCTTTTTTACCGGCAGGTTACCAGGTAACCACCGATGGCGATTATCCCGGTTGGCTCCCCGATACTTCATCCCCTATTTTAGCGGTAGTCACCAAAAGGTATACCGAACTATTTGGGGAAGCACCACAGGTGCTGGCGGGGCATGGGGGGCTGGAATGCGGGATTCTAAAGAATCACTATCCCGAAATAGACATGGTGAGTTTTGGCCCGACCATTCTTGGTGCTCATTCTCCCGATGAGCGGGCTTCCATTTCTTCTACGCGTAAATTCTGGACCTTGCTGCAGGATGTATTGAAGCACATTCCACACAAAGATTAAGAATCAAAAGGGATTACTCGGGGGCGGGCAGCATTTCCAGGTCGAATACCAGGTTCGCATTAGGTGGAATCGGGCCGCTTCCCTGACTGCCGTAACCCAGATGTGGCGGCACAAAAATGCGCCATTTATCACCGGCTTTCATTTCGAGCATCGCTTCCTTAAACCCGGCGAACAATTGCATATCGGGGCTTAGTACCAAGGTCAGGGGTCGAAAATCCCCCCGATGCAGGGCTAACAATTCATCATACCGGCCGGCTGCTCTGGCGATGGAATCCACACTCGTATCAATAAGGTTGCCATCCTCCAACCACCCGGCATAATGTACAGAAACGCTCTCACCGATTGAGGGTTTGGGCCCGTCTCCCTCTTTGAGAATGGTGTATTGAAGTCCCGAGGGCAGGGTTGTGGCAGAAGATTTTTGACTGACAAGGGTTGCACCAAAGGCCTTTATTTTTTCCTGAAGGGCTTCTTCTTCCGCGAAGTAAGCGGACATTACCTCTACAGCGTCAAAGGATTTGGCGACTTTCCCATTTCGCACAATGGTGACTTTTTTCATGATCACGGAGTCTACCGGACGATCCCCGGGTTGTGTGGGAACTGCGGCGATGGAGTCGATTACATCCATTCCCAAAACGACTTTCCCGAAAACGGTGTGTACCCCATCCAGCCAGGGCGTTTCCTTAATGGTGATAAAAAATTGACTTCCGTTGGTGTTGGGCCCGCCATTGGCCATTGATAAGATTCCCTTCGCATTGTGCGTCAGGTCTTTGTTAAACTCGTCCTTAAAGCGGTATCCCGGATTACCCGAGCCTGTTCCCAAAGGATCTCCTCCCTGAATCATAAAATCGGGCATGACCCGGTGAAAGATCAGGCCATCATAAAAGGGCTTCCCTTTATACGGATCGCTCACATAAGGATTGGTCCCCTCAGCTAAACTAACGAAGTTGGCAACGGTTAAGGGTGTTTTTTCCTGTTCCAGTTTAATAACCATATCACCCTGGGTAGTCTGTAGTTCCACAAACAGGCCGTCCCCGAGATCTGAGTAGTTGGACTTGCAGGACCCCAGCAGCATAAGGGCAATCGAGAGTAGTAAAACAGTATTTTTCATAACACAATTATTTGTCGCTTTCAGTTTCCGGTTCAATTTTAAATATTTCTAAGGTGCATTTTAAGGGCGTATTGGGCCCGATGCGGACATCATCACCATGGTATCCGTATCCGAGGGACGAGGGATACAGGAATGTGGCAGCTTCTCCTTCTTTCAGGAGTTTAACACTATATCGCATGCCTGGAAAGAGTTCTTCTTTGTCTACCAGATATTTGAGGACCCCTATTTCTTCCTGTCGGTAGAGGGTGTCTTCATTCCAGGTCCGGATGTCGTACGTCAGGGTTACCAGATCTCCGGCAGCGGCTACCCCGCCAGCCTCAGGAACTCTTTTTTCATAGGCGTACAAAAAGCCACTGGCACTGCTTTGATAGGTTCGCTGGCTGTCTTTTTGGGCCAGTTCCTGCATGAGGGCTGTTTCTTTTTCCAACAGGCGTTTATTCCGCTCGGCGGATGCCTTCAGAAAGCTGCCACTTCGAACCTCCAGAGGCCTTCGGGGCTCGGGTTCCTGGCAGGAGGTAATCACAAAAATCAATACAAGAAGACTAAAGACCTTTCTCATTGGGATAATTGCTTTTTATATAAGGGGAGTAAACTCTCGAATCGGGCGGTCGTGGTTTTGAGGGATTCCTCACTGCGCCCACCGGCGGCATTGATATGACCTCCTCCGCTAAAGTGGGAGCGCGCCAGGTCGTTGACCGAGAAATCTCCCTGGGACCGAAGCGAAATCTTAATGATCCCCTCTTCCTTATTCTCTATAAAAATCGCCGCCAGAACGACATCTTTTAACGAAAGGGCATAGTTCACAAAGCCTTCTGTATCCCCTTTTTGAAAATTATGCTGGTTCAGGTCTTCCTGGGTCAGGGTTATATAGGCGGTTCGATACGGCTTGAGAATGACCAGATTCTGCAAGGCACAACCCAGGAGTTGCAAGCGCTCCACCCGGTTGGTATCGTAAATGTGCCGGTGAATCTGTGTATGCGGTGCCCCGTGCTCCATCAACTCTGCTGCTACCCTCATGGTGGTGGGCGTAGTCCCCTGGTATTTGAATGACCCGGTATCGGTTAGGATCCCGGTATACAGGCAGGTGGCTATTTGGGTGTCTATTTCCCCGGCAGCACCCAAGCCGTCAATTAAATGATATACCATTTCACAGGTAGAACTCATCTGTGCATCTGAATAAGTCACCTCTGCATAGTCTTGCGGACTCTGGTGGTGATCTACCATAACAAAGGGGCAGGTGGTTTTCCCGAGGACTTCCTCCATGGACCCGGTACGATTCAGGGCATTAAAATCAAGGGTGAAAACCAGGTCGGCGGCTCCAAGGAGTTTTTCGGCCTTACCCCGATTTTTTTCGAAATTGATCACCGATTCCGCTCCCGGCATCCATTTCAGAAATTCAGGGAAATCATTCGGGGAAATCACGTGGGTTGTGTGATTGTGGGCCTCCAAAAATCGCTGAAGCCCCAAACAAGAGCCTATGGCATCTCCATCGGGGTTTTTATGAGGGACCAGAACGATCCTTTTTCCCGTTTTCAGCAATGCTTTTAATGGCCCGACAAGGTCAGAATTCATGCGGGCAAAGATATTAAATTAGATGGAAGCCCGATCAGAAATGATATCTTTAGGAAAAGAAACGCCGGGTTATGAAACGACTTATTCCACTATTATTTCCCGTACTGTTTATTTACTCGTGTAAGTCCGGGGCCGATTCCGTCCCATCGGCGACCCCATCGGAGCGTGAGGTTCTAAAGATTGCATTTGGATCCTGCAACGATACGGAACGGGGTAACCTCCTCTGGGATGATATTCTTGCACTTGAGCCCGATCTCTGGATTTGGGGCGGGGATAACGTGTATGCTGATACCGATGATATGGGAGAACTTCAGGAGTACTATGCAGAACTGAAAGCGGTTCCCGGATACATGGCCTTAGCATCCGCAACCCCTGTAATTGGCACCTGGGACGACCACGATTACGGTCTCAATGACGGAGGGGCCGAGTTTACAGCCCGAAAGGCCAGCCAACAGGTGTTTTTAGATTTCCTGGGTGTACCCCAATCAAGCCCAAGGCGCCAGCGGGAAGGGGTGTACGCGGCCCACAATTATTCCACGGGGAAGGGGAGTGTAAAAGTTCTTGTTTTAGATACGCGGTATTTCAGGTCGGAATTAAAGGCAGATCCTTCAGGCAACAGGAGGTATGTACCCCATACCCAGACAGATGGTACAATCCTCGGAGAAGCCCAGTGGGCCTGGCTGGAATCAGAACTCCAAAACTCCCGGGCAGATTTCAATATTCTGGTGAGCAGCATTCAGGTACTCTCGGGGGAACACGGTTTTGAAACGTGGGGAAACTTCCCCCATGAAGTCACCCGCCTAATGGAGGTGATTGCCGAATCCGGGGCCCGTGGTGTCATCGTGTTTTCAGGGGACCGGCATATTTCAGAATTCTCCAGAACAGATTCCCGGCCCCTCAAGTATCCCCTTATAGATTTTACCTCCAGCGGTCTGACCCATGCATACAGATCATATAAGGGAGAGCCGAATCCGTTCCGGATAGGTGAGGTTATCGCTGTTGAGAGTTTTGGTTGGGTTGTTTTAGACGTCGCGAATCGACGGGCAACTTTTCAGATTCGCGGGGATGGGAATAAGGTTCTCCTGGAGCTGAATCAAAACTATTGAGTTTGTGGGTTGCAGGGATAAAGCGTATTTTCGCCGAAAATTTTTAAAATGGCAGGAAGCAGAACTTTTACCATGATTAAACCAGATGCGGTTGAAAACGGCTATATCGGAGCGATTCTAGAAAAAATCACTTCTGCAGGTTTTCGTATCGTAGCGATGAAATACACACAACTGAGTCGCCGGGATGCTGAGGAATTCTATGCAATTCACAAAGATCGTCCCTTTTTTGGGGAATTAGTGTCCTTTATGACCCGTGGGCCTATTGTTTCCGCTATCCTTGAAAAGGAGAACGCAGTCGAGGATTTCCGCGCACTTATCGGGGCTACGAACCCTGCTGAGGCTGCTGAAGGTACCATTCGAAAACTCTTTGCGAAGGATATCGGGGAGAATGCTGTTCACGGTTCAGACAGTGATGAAAACGCTTTCATTGAAGGGAGTTTTCACTTTTCGGGAAGGGAAGTCTACGCCTAGTTTCCCAATAAAAAGATCAAAAAAAACCCGGCCCGTGCGCCGGCGGGCCAGATGCACCCAGACCCCGGCGACGATGCGCCGCTTCTGCTCTATGGCGCAGGGATCGGGCTGACGCCGCTCGTGGCCATCGCGCTCGATGCCGCGAGGCGGGGCCGTTGCGTCGGCATGGCCCTGAGCGCACGCCGTCGAGCGGATCT
>CAZEQO010000001.1:12937-16118 GCA_964514365.1 uncultured Robiginitalea sp.
CCGGGTTTTTTTTGTTTACTGCAGTCTGACTTTTTCTATCAGTTTCCGACCCAACTCCTCATTCATCATTTCTATGATACGGGAGGCGCCCAGACTCAATTCTTCCCGCAGGACAGAGGATTTAAGATAAACAATGAGCGTGCTGCCCTCCAGGCGAACCTTAAGTGTGTAATTGGAAACTCCGGGTCCCATAACACCAGACCATGCTTCCTGCACGCGGACCTGATCCAATCCCTTTTCCAGATGATTTACCTCGATAAAGGCTTTTAAGGCCTCATCCAGGGATTGATTCTCCTTCTTTTTAGTCATCTCCTGTTTTAAGTGAAAAGGGTTCGTATCGGGTATAGGTATATAATAACCCATTGCTGTGCCGGGTGGTCAGGTTCAGACTGTCGAGTTCCAGTACTTCTTCCTCCCATTGTGTATCTCCCCCTGTAAATCCCAGAAAAAGACGGTTATCCCGCCAGAGGATTTGCATTGGGAGGGCATCATCTGAGGTCAGGTATTTCCCCTCCAGGGTCGGCTGTACTTTTTTGCGGTACCCGCTGCTTCCGTTCCAGTCGAAAAAATCGATGGTGGTATTGGCCGTATAGGTTTTTTCAGCGCCGTCTGAAAAGGCCACTTTCTGAATTTCCCAATACCCCTGCAGGTATTGCAAATCCTCCTGGTCGGGAGAGGTGTTACAGGAGTTTAAAACCAGTATCCCCCAAAAATAAAGCAAGTATCTAAAGGGTGATGAGTGCATAGGTTTGGTGGATTTGCCTGACCGTTTTTTCAGTGCGCTCGCCGTGGGTGTCACTGATAAAAATCTGACCAAAAAGGTCCTGGTTTACCAGGTTGACAATGTGTGCCACCCGGCCTTCATCCAATTTATCAAAAATATCGTCGAGAAGCAAGATAGGCATGCCAGATAATTGGGATTTCATAAACTGGAACTGTGCAAATTTCAGGGCGATCAGAAAAGATTTTTGCTGTCCCTGACTACCGAATTTCTTAATAGGGTATCCCTCGATCTCCATACTCAGATCGTCCTTGTGGATGCCCTGGGTGGTGTATTGCAGCAGGCGGTCTTTTTCGAGGTTCTCATGGAGGAGATCCGAAAGTGGCGCCGATTCCAGTTGACTCTGATAACTCAGGTGAACAGGTTCATCCCCCCCGGAAATCGCTTTGTACTGGGCGATAAAAATAGGTGTGAATTCAGACATGAAAGCCAGCCGTTTCTCGTGGATACGCATTCCCGCGGTGTGGAGCTGGTCGTTGTAAACTTCAAGGCTGTCTGAGTCGAATGTCCGATTGGCGGCAAAATACTTTAACAGGGCATTCCGCTGGGAGACTAGTTTGTGATAGTTCAATACATCCTGCAGATATGCCTTATCGGACTGGGAAATCACCCCATCCATAAATTTCCGCCTCACATCACTTCCTTCCAGGATGAGGTCGCGGTCTGCCGGCGATATAATCACCAGGGGTACCTGCCCGATATGATCTGAAATCCGGTCGTAGATTTTCCCGTTTCGCTTGAGCACTTTTTTGCCGCCCTTTTTAAAACTGCAAACCACACTTTCTTCCCGCCCCTCTTTTACAAATGCCCCTTCAATGACGAAAAAATCGGCTCCATGCCGGATATTCTGCGTGGTCACCGGGTTAAAATAACTTTTGCCAAAGGCGAGGTGGTAGATGGAATCCAGCACATTGGTCTTTCCTACCCCATTAGGGCCTATCAAACAATTGATCTTGGCGTCAAACTCGAATTCACGGGTATCGAAATTCTTGTAATTCAGTAAGGATAAGCGGTTTAAATGCATCCGGATTCAGGAGGGTTTCAGAGTAGTAAGTTGTCGCAAATTATCTAAAAATAAGGAATAAATTACCTCTCTGTTTTAGATAAAACCTTTATTTTTGCGCGATCAATATTACAAAAAATGGCCACATACAAAAAGCGGGGGTATAAACCGAAGAACAAAGCGGAAGAGCACGAACTGGACATGCAGGACAGCACGACCGCAGAGGTATTCAGTACTCTGGATTCCAGCGCTTCCCGGACAGAACAGTGGGTGGCCAGGAATCAGAATTACATTTTAGGGATTATCGGAGTGATCGCCGTTGCCGTTTTAGCATACCTGGGTTACCAGCAATTCATACAGGAGCCACGTGAAGAAAGTGCCAGCAACGAGCTCTTTTATCCGCTTCAGTATTTTAGTCAGGCACAGCAAAGCGGAGTACAGGCAGACTCGCTATATACACTGGCCCTTGAAGGTGCAGAGGGAAAATTCGGGCTTTTGGACATCATGGAGGAATACTCGGGTACCAAGTCAGCCAATATTGCCCGGTATGCCGCGGGTATTTCGTACATGAAGCTGAATCAATACCGGGAGGCGATTTCCTACCTGGAGGAGTTCAAAACTGACGATGCCATGTTAGGACCCGTGAGCATGGGGAATATCGGAGACGCTTTTGTACAGCTCGGACAAAACGAAGATGCCCTCCGGTTTTACGAAAAAGCGTTGTCGGAAGACACTAACGATTTCACCACACCTTTATATCTTCAGAAAGCTGGAATTACAGCCCTGGAACTCGGGCAAAAGGAAAAGGCGCTGCAATACTTTATGCGAATTAAGGATGACTATCCCCAATCCGCCCAGGGTTCCGGGGTGGATGCATTTATAGGAATGGCCAAAATAACGGATTGATGGCAACCTCGGGTAAAGATCTCTCCGCCTACGATAAATGTGAGGTTCCCGATGGCCAAAATATGCGTATCGGGATTGCGGTCTCGCGATGGAATGGTGAAATTACCGAGGCCCTTTACCAGGGAGCTTATAAAACCCTTTTAGATTGCGGTGTAGACAGCGGTCAAATTCTTCGGATGGATGTTCCGGGGAGTTTTGAACTGGCTTATGGATGCGGGAAATTGATTCGTAAGGAAAAGCCGGATGCCGTTATTGCCATTGGCAGTGTAATCCGGGGGGAAACAGCGCATTTTGATTTCGTCTGCAGTGCCACGGCCCAGGGAATCATGGAACTCAACCTCCGACTGGAAGTTCCTGTGATTTTCTGCGTACTTACCGATGACACCCTGCAACAGGCCAAAGACCGCAGCGGGGGTCGTCACGGCAACAAAGGGGCAGAAGCAGCAGTTGCTGCACTACAGATGGCCGCTCTCTGATTCTTGCAGACTCGG
>CAZEQO010000001.1:16128-20554 GCA_964514365.1 uncultured Robiginitalea sp.
CTGGAGATTCCGTTTCGTAGAATAACCCACATCTTTTGGGGATGTTAACAATTTTTGGGAGCGAGGTTCGGGCTCCCATTTTGTTTTTAAGTAATTTTGGGAAAGGGGCTATGGGAAGGTTTTCAAAACTTCGTAAAAACAAAAAATACGGCTATAAACCGCGTTATTATGACGATAAGGGTGAGGGCAACCCTTATAAAATAGGTCACAAGCTGGATCGTTTCCGCTCTACCGTAGACCATCCCGGGGGCCTTAAAAACCGGTTTAAAAATGCGATGTCCGATTTAAAACGCGAAGGGGATCGGAACCACCGTTGGAGAATGTTGATTATTATCCTTATCCTCTTGCTAATCGTGTTGTATATTCTCGATTTTGATTTATCTATTTTTTTTCCAGCTGATGGGCCAACGGATTGAACTTTTACCGGAACATGTTGCGAATCAGATCGCAGCGGGAGAGGTGGTTCAAAGACCGGCTTCCGTGGTCAAGGAACTCCTTGAGAATGCCCTCGATGCAGGGGCTTCAGAGATTCAGCTCATCGTTCGGGAAGGAGGTAAGACCTTAATTCAGGTCGTAGACAATGGTAGCGGTATGGACCGGAAAGATGCCGAGTTATCCATCCTCAGGCACGCTACTTCAAAAATCAGGCAGGCCGCTGATCTATTTCAAATTCACACTATGGGTTTCAGGGGTGAAGCCCTGGCATCCATAGCGGCGATTGCGCACCTCGAAATGCAAACCCGAAATGGAAATGATGCCCTGGGAACCCACCTTAAAATTGCCGGGGGAATCCTCGAGTCCGTTTCGGAAACTGTGATGCCCCAGGGCACCTCCATACAGGTTAAAAATCTTTTTTTTAACGTTCCGGCCAGGAGAAATTTTTTGAAGTCCACCAAGATCGAATACCGTCACGTACTCGAAGAATTCCAGCGTGTGGCATTGGCACATCCCGGGATTTCCTTTAAACTTTATCACAACGACTCCGAACTCTTCAATATTCCTGAATCAAATCTGCGCAGGCGTATCGGACATTTGTTCGGGAAACGAATGAACGATCGTTTAGTTCCTGTTGAAGAGGAAACCGGGGCAACCAATTTTTCTTCGTCAACAACCGGTATATTAAGAGTCCGTACCTGCACCATGCGGTAATGAATGCCTATGAGGGCCTTTTGCGTCCGGATACGGTCCCCGGATATTTTATCTTCCTGCAGGTTCCCGCGGATTCTATAGATATCAATATCCACCCGACAAAAACGGAGATCAAATTCGAAAATGAGCAAAGCCTGTATGCGATTCTCCGCGCTGCGGTAAAGCACAGCCTGGGTCAGTTTAATATTCGTCCGGTACTGGATTTTGAAGCCAACCAGAACCTGGAAACACCCTATAACCTGAGAGATCGCAGAGCGCCAGTTCCACAGGTGGAAGTAGACCGGAATTTCAATCCTTTTCTCGAAGCGGGATCTTCTTCAGCCCCGCCTAAAAATTACACGAAAGCATCCGGGAATTCCTGGACCGCCCTGTATGACGGGCTGGGGGAGGGGCAATACGAGGAAGGGGCCCAAACGCATTGGATTGTAGAATCCGACGCCCCGCCGGAGACGCTTTTCGATGAGGATGCCTTGGATTCCCTTACCGAATTAACTTCCTTTCAGGTAGATCGGAAATATATTCTCACCCGCGTAAAATCAGGACTTTTACTCATCGATCAGCAACGTGCGCATCAAAGAGTGCTCTATGAACAGTTTTTGGAGAATATATCGTTGAAGGAACCGGTTTCCCAAACACTCCTATTTCCGATGAAACTCCCTTTTGACCCTGCGGAGCTGGAAATGCTGGACGAAATGTACGATTCGTTGAAGGCCCTTGGTTTTGCAATAGAGGAAGGTGCGGAAGGAGAGGTTACGATTAGTGCCCTGCCGGTGTTGATCCCCGACGCTGAGGTGGCAACTATTTTGGAAGAGTTGCTTACGAATTGGAGGCAGCAGCTTGGGGCTGAAGGGTTTTCCGATGCAGATCGCATGGCCCGACTGCTATCCCGCGCACTTTCAATTCGCCCGGGCAGGATATTGGATACAGCCTCAAGGCAGGCTTTAATCCATGACCTTTTTGCCTGTAAGGAACCCGATCGCAGTCCGTTTAATAAAAAGATTCACGCCACCTTTGAGGTGGGTGAACTCGAAAAAAAACTACAATAAATGGGAAGAATTACCGATGGGATTAAGCATCTGCTGGTTATTAATATCTTATTTTTTATAGGGACTGCTCTCTATAGCGATCAGTTTTATCAGTTGTTTTCGCTCTGGTATCCCCAGAACGCTAATTTCTCGGCCTGGCAAATTGTCTCTCATATGTTTATGCATGGAGGACTGATGCACCTGGTTTTTAATATGTACGCCCTCTGGGCTTTTGGGTCACCTCTGGAACGCATGTGGGGTACAAAGAAGTTCCTCTTTTTCTATTTTTCAGCGGGCCTGGGTGCTGCCCTGATACACACCGGGGTCAATTATTACCATGTCAGCCAGGGGTTGGAAGCCCTTGCGGCAGCAGGTATTCCTGAGTCCGATGTGCTGAGCGTGCTTCGCGAAGGCAAATACAGTGAAACCTGGATGCAGCTCGCTCCAAGGGGTGAGGTAGAAAATATGCTGAGCGCATTTATGACTCCGGCTGTTGGGGCATCGGGGGCGATTTATGGAATTCTGGTGGCTTTCGGTATGTTATTCCCGAACAGCGAGCTATTTTTGATATTTTTACCGGTCCCTATCAAAGCGAAGTATTTTATTCCCGTGCTGATCGGCCTGGATTTGTTTTCCGGGGTTACGGGGTATTCCATTTTCGGGAATGGTATTGCACATTTTGCCCATATCGGCGGAGCATTATTTGGATTTCTGATGATGTGGTACTGGAAGCGGAATCAATTCAATAAAAATCGGTGGGATTCGTAAATGAGTAATACAAATTTAAAATATCAATTCGCCAGGCTGAACATGGCAGAAAAGCTGATCGTTGTCAACGTATTGGTCTTTCTGGTCGTGCGCTTACTTACTTTTTTATTGCAATTACAACCCTGGGCGCTCGAGCGTTGGTTTGAACTGCCCAAGGGATTTCTGGATTTTATTACCCAGCCCTGGTCTATAGTTACGTACTCCTTTTTACATGGGAGTATATGGCATATATTCTTTAACATGCTTTTGCTGTACTACGCCGCCCGGATTTTCTTTAATTATTTTGGCTCAAGGCGGTTTATCAATGTCTATTTTCTGGGAGTGATTTCCGGTGGGGCGCTCTTTCTGCTCGCCTATAATCTTTTCCCTGCATTCTATAACAGCCAGTCTCCGCTGATCGGGGCTTCGGCAGGGGTTATGGCTGTTTTGATCTACGTGTGCACCTATATTCCGCAACAGGAGGTTCGCCTTTTCTTCTTTAATATTAAGCTTTGGTATATTGGCGCTTTTTTGGTCCTACTGGATTTGGTCATGATCCCCCTGGATAATCCCGGTGGGCGGATCGCGCATTTGGGCGGTGCACTTTTGGGGTATTTCTATGCCCGACAATCCCATGAGGGGAAAGACCTGGGTGCAGGATTTTCTAAGCTGCTAGACCAGTTGGGCGGCCTGTTTGAAAAGAAGAAAGCCCCGATGAAAACGGTCTATAGAAAACAACGAAAGGGCCCTGCCGGGCCCATTGATTACGATCGGGAAACCCGTCAACGCAAAATCGATGGCATCCTCGATAAAATCAGTAAATCCGGATATGACAGCCTGAGCAAATCTGAAAAAGACTTCCTCTTTAAGGCGGGGAATGACCAGGACTAAGGATCAGTGATGCGCAAATGGCTGAAACGGGGTAATAGCTTTATCGGAATTGTCCTTTCGGGTGCCCTCATTTTGGCGTGTGTCCATTACTTGCTCCCCCTTCCTTTTTTTCCCATCCTCGATGCCATGAGTATTGCGGTACCCTGGTTGATTGTCGCCAATGTACTTTATTTTGTCCTATGTCTGCTCTTGCGTACCAAACGCTTTTTATTACCCCTATTAGCACTGCTGATTGCCTTTGTGAGTTTCGGGAGTTTTTACGGCTTCACTTTCGGGGATGAGGAAATCCCGCCCCAAGAAGCTTTTACCCTGATGACCTATAACACCCGGGGTTTCAATTCTAAAGGCTATTATGAGCCCAATAATGCAGGAGAAGAAATAGTGGCTTTTGTAGAGGAGCAACAGCCAGATATCTTATGTTTTCAGGAGTTTGGCGGCACATTGCGACCATTTAAAAAGTATAAACACCGTGTCATCACCCCGGTCAAATCGGAAAAGAGCCCACAGGCCATTTTTTCCAGATTTCCTATCCTTGATTCTGGGGTGATATCTTTTCCAGAATCTGCAAACAGTACCCTCTTTGCCGATATTGTCAGGGGGAAGGATACCTTAAG
>CAZEQO010000001.1:20564-34511 GCA_964514365.1 uncultured Robiginitalea sp.
TATTATGAGCCCAAAAATGCAGGGGAACAAATAGTGGCCTTTATAGAGCGGCAACAGCCGGATATCCTTTGTTTTCAGGAGTTTAACCGCACCTTTCTCCCACCTTTTGAAAAGTATGAACACCGCACGGTCATCCCGGCAACTTCGGGGTTGAGCCCCCAGGCGATTTTTTCCAAATTTCCCATCCTCAATTCTGATTTTATTTCTTTTCCAGAATCGTCAAACAGTGCGCTATTTGCCGATATAGTCAAAGGCGGTGATACCCTGCGGGTATACAATATACACCTGCAGTCCTACCAGATCCCTTCGCGGGAATTTTTGTATGCCAATAATGGCCGCCAATTTTTAAAAAGGTTAAACCGCGTAGCCCTAAAGCACAGGCAGCAGGCGCAGCTGGTGCGTGATCATGTTGAGAATTCTCCATATCCGGTGATCCTGTGCGGGGATTTAAATGCCACCCCTTTTTCCCGCCCGTACCGGATCTTAAGTAAAGGAATGCAGGACAGTTTTAAGAAGAAAGGTCAGAGATGGGGGGCTACCTACTACCTGAATCAAATGCTGCCTTACCGTATTGATGTCGTTTTAGCATCCCCGGGCATAGAGGTAGTGAAACACCAGAATTTTGATATCCGGGCCTCAGATCATTTGCCCGTGGAGGTGACGTTAAAGCTCCAGGGAGAGTGACAAACAGTCCACAGTATCTGCCAGGATATGTATGAGCAACGCAAGGCCAAAGATCCGGGTAGCCCTGGGAATAAACAGGATAGTATAAAAAGCGATGGCCCAGTACGTATGCAGCGGATGAAACCCGATACTGCAGCGATTCGGATCGAAGACCGGATCAGCCAGGAGGTGGTCCAGGTCAATGACAATCCCGGAGAGCAGTATAAACACTGCTTTCAGCCTGTGGCGCGGATAAAAAAGGACCCCGACGACAACGGGAACTAAAAAGTGAATGCCGTAATGTAGGATCTCTCTAGTCATCCCATGGAAGTTCCTGGGTCATAAGGTATTCCCGAGCTGCAGGTCCCTGGTTGAACAGCAGATCCAGGGCGCTGAGGTTCGCAAGAAAGCTATGCCGCTCCTGGAAGACCTGGGCGTACTCCCGCACAATAACAGAACTCTTTACTTTAGAGGAGATCAACAACCGCCCATCCTGAATCCCTTCAGGTTGGGTTTCGAATTTGGTTGAACGGGAGGTGGGAAATGGGAGCTCCAGCAGACCGCACATAACGGAGATGGTCTCCAGGTTAAAATCCAAAAGTAAAGAAGGGGGTTTTTCAAAAACAGGCCTGAGTTCTGCCTCGTAATACTCAAAAAAAGGGGCAGATCTGTAGGCTGTAGCCAGACTCCTCCAATGCTGTCGCTGCCAGGGTGTGCTATTTTCGATCTGTACTTCCCGGTAGGCTTGCCTGCCCGTTTTGCCTCCCACATGCCGGATCGGAATATTGAGCATAAGAGGCCCCTGGTCTGTGGCGATATAACATCGGTTTCTATACGTTTGCTTCTGAAAATTATCCCAGACTTCCCATACGACTTTCCGTTGGGCGATAACCGCCATGGTCAGGCAATTGGGGAAGTACCCCGGATGGATTAAAACTTCCATCCCACATTAACCCTTTTGGTTCTTTCTGCGTCGCTTTCTGAAGAAATCAAAAACAAAATACCCAACGAGCAGGAGGAGGAAATACCTGAAATAGGATCGGGGTTCCCCATCCCCGCCTACTGTTGTGAAAATGCGATCCCACCGCGGTTTCCAATTGGCTATCCCGTCGTTGAAATTATCAAAACTCATCCAGATAAATACAGGTTTACCGACGATATGGTCCTCCGGGACATAGCCCCAGGCCCGGCTGTCTTCGGAATGATCCCTGTTGTCTCCCATCATCCAATAATAATCCTGCTTAAAGGTGTAGGAATCGACAGCCTCGCCATTGACCAGTACCTGGTTCCCGGAGACAGAGGCCGTATTTTTTTCATAGTCCCGGATAATTTTCTGGTACAGTGGGAAGGTCTCTGGGGATAATTCAACTTTATCTCCTTTCGCCGGAATGTAAACAGGGCCCAATTGGTCGTAATTCCAGGGATAGCGGGGATCTTGTGGAAAAATATTATATCCGGCCTCACCTTTGGTATCTACGATACGCACTACGGAATCTACGGAGGACAACTTCTCAAGAGCACCGACCATCTCTGAAGTCATTGTCGTTACCCGTACCCGTGGGGTCACCTCTTTAATGGAGGAGATCCCGGCTTTGCGGATGATTTCTACAGAAAGTCCTTTCGGGCCTGTCAGCAATTCAATTTGCCCGTCTTCCCTCGATTGGGCTCCCATGAGGTTTGCTGTACTGAGAATTTCAAATTGGGCGCGATTCAACGGGGCAGTGACATAGGTGCGGGTGAAATCTGAAACACCGGCCTGATCCAGGACCCTGGCGGAGATACCTTTTTGGCCGTAGACGCGATAATCGTACATCGGCCGGGCCCGCCCGGGAAGGTCCAGTTGTTTCCCATTGATAAAAACATAACCGTTTCGCACCTCCAGGGAGTCGCCGGGAACGCCTACACATCGCTTTACGTAATTCGATTTTTTATCGATAGGTTTTTTAACCCCTGCCTCTGCTTTGAAAAACTGCCTTACCGTATCTGCAGGCCAGCTAAAGACTACAAGGTCTGTGCGCCCCACCTTCTGAAATCCGGGCAGCCTCATATAGGGCAATTGTGGTTTTTTCAGGTAGGACCGGGTGCGGAGAACCGGAAGGGTATCGTGCACCATGGGGGCGGCAACGGTCGTCATGGGGACACGGGCTCCAAAATGGAATTTACTTACAAAGAGTAAATCTCCAATCCTAAGGGTGCGCTCCAGGGACCCTGTAGGGATTACATAGGGCTGAATGAAATAGGTATGCACCAACGTAGCCGCAACAATGGCAAAGACGATGGAGCTCACCCATTCCCCGGAAGCCGACTTCGGGTGAAGGTCCCGGTCTTCGATGTATTGGACATCCAGCGCGTAGTTTACATAATAAATATAGAACCCCAGGGTAAGGATGACCAACCAGGTTTCCACAAGTCGATTCCTGCCAAAACTTCGAATGGTCTCCACCCAAACCACCGGAAACATCAACAGGTTGATAATGGGGATAAAAAGCAATACGACCCACCAGGAAGGTCTTTTGATGATTTTCATCAAAATAATGGCGTTGTAAACCGGTATTGCGGCTTCCCAGGCTTTACGCCCGGCTTTCACATAGAGTTTCCAGGTCCCAAGGAAATGAATGAGCTGAACAATCAGGAAAAAAAGTAGCCATTGTGTGTAATTCATAAGTACCTTTTAATTTCAAAGAACGCCAGCTGATGGCGTAAATACATCCTATTTAACGGAGGTTTAACACGTCTTTCATTCCAAAAATCCCTGTTTTATCTACAAGCCACTCTGCGGCAACAACCGCTCCGAGTGCAAATCCTTCCCTGTTGTGGGCGGTGTGTTGTATCTCAATTTGATCGACTTTGGATTCATAGGTAATGCGATGTGTCCCCGGAGTATCCCCTGCGCGCTCGGAGGTAATAGGGATATTTTTTGATGATTCATTACCGGCATTCCACTGGGTATAGGAGCTATTTTCGATAATTCCTTCAGCCAGCGTAATTGCCGTACCGCTTGGGGCATCCATCTTGCGTGTATGGTGGATTTCGGTCATATGGATGGAATAGTCTGAAAATTGGGACATCAGTCGGGCCAGGTGGGCGTTGAGCTCAAAAAACAAATTCATCCCCAGGCTAAAGTTGGATGCGTACAGGAAAGCGCCATTCACCTCACGGCAGAGGCGTTCCGCTATTGGAAGATCATCCATCCACCCCGTGGTGCCCGATACCACGGGTACACCGGCCTCCAGGCAATCGCTTACATTTCCGAGTGCCGCCCCAGGGATACTGAAATCTATAGCGATATCGAGGGTTTCGAATGCCGGGGTCTCTCCGGGGGTATCGATTCGCGACTCAATGGAATGCCCCCTTTCCAAGGCGATCCGCTCAATCATTTTACCCATGGTTCCATATCCGAATAAACCAATTCTCATAGATTCTAAAAACGGATTGCCAGACCGATCCCATAACTCGCATCAGCATTTATAGGGTGATAGTCCAGATAGGGTTCGAATTGCAGACTGAGGTCTTCGCTAACGTTGAATTGCCTCAAGTGGGCATCTACATTGGCGTCGATTATATTTAAAGCGTATAGAGCTATGGTCACCAGCAATGCCAGATCCCTGTCTCGCTGATACCTTTCCTGCAGATCCTGCAGGGCCTCGGTTGACAAAGCCGGGGTGGTGGGTACAAAATCGTCATCCGGGTTCCGGTCGTAAAATTCGTCATCTGTGAACCCAACCCTTCGCCTTTTAAAGGCCGTCCGGGTGCGGTCGTATAGATCGTCGTTATAAATATAAACAGCTACCCCCGTGCCGATGGCTCCCCAGACAATAGGTATTTTCCAGTACCGCTTGTTGTAAGCCTGCCCAAGGCCCGGGAGGACTGCAGAATAGAAAGCTGCCTTACTCGGGGCCAGCGGGTTAAATGATTTCTTGGTTACTTCTTCAACGGTGATTCCCTGTTGCTCAATGATGTTCTTGATAGAATCGGTCTCCCGCTCCGTCGGATTATCTTCCTGCGCCCTTAAAGCGGATAGGGCACAAAAAAAACCCACGAGGAGGAGGAGAAATTTAGGCACCGGTTATCCGTTTTATCAGGTTTTTAAAATCAGCCGGACTTTTAAAGGGGATGGTAATTTTACCCTTCCCGTCTCCGGAAATCGCGAGTTTGGCATCTGTCTCCAGATATTGCTTCAAAGCCTCAAGCCCTTCGGCTGCGAAATCTGGAATTTCCGGCTTCCCGGCAGTCCCTTGCTTTTGGCTTTGGCCCGAAGGATTGTGATAACCCCTGACCCGGGCCTCTGTTTCCCGTACAGAGAGGTTTTCGCCAATAATCTGTTCATATAAGGAAATCTGGTCTTCCCGGGAATCGACGTTTACCAGGCTGCGCCCATGGCCCATAGTGATAAAACCGTCCCGCATCCCTGTTTGGATTATCGGATCCAGCCGGAGAAGCCTCAGGTAGTTGGTGATTGTAGAGCGTTTTTTACCTACACGCTCGCTTAATTTTTCCTGGGTCAGTCCTATTTCGTCGATCAGGCGTTCGTACGAAAGGGCAATTTCAACCGGGTCCAAATCCTGGCGCTGAATATTTTCAACCAGGGCCATCTCCAGGGATTCCTGGTCGTTGGCGATCCGGATGTAGGCGGGGATCTGTTTGAGGCCAATCTGTTTTGAGGCCCGATACCTCCGTTCCCCGGAGACCAGTTGGTACTGGTCAAAACCCAATTTTCGAACGGTTATGGGTTGTATAAGGCCCAGTTGCCGGATAGAATCCGCCAGCTCCTTGAGGGATTCATCGTCAAAGTTGGAACGGGGTTGAAACGGGTTGACTGCAATGGACTCCAAATCCAGTTCGACAATACTACCGACCACCTTATCTGCATTCTGGTCCGAAGCGGACTGAATGTCATTTTCAGGATCCTTCAGCAAAGCGGAAAGTCCCCGACCGAGTGCCTGTTTTCGCGTCGCCTTAGCCATTACACTGTCTGTCTGTTTTTCTGAAGTATTTCATGGGCCATATTCAGGTAATTTGCAGCCCCTTTGCTACTCGCGTCGTATTTGATGATACTTTCTCCATAACTCGGGGCTTCCCCAAGGCGCACGTTTCTTTGGATGATTGTGTCGAACACCATATCACCGAAGTGTTTTTTGACCTCTTCCACAACCTGATTGGAAAGTCTCAGCCTGGAATCATACATAGTTAGCAGCATGCCTTCTATATCCAGATCCGGATTGTGAATCCGCTGCACGCTTTTAATGGTGTTGAGCAGTTTGCCCAAGCCTTCCAGGGCGTAGTATTCACATTGAATGGGGATAATGACAGAATCCGCTGCAGTGAGTGCATTGAGCGTCAGCAAGCCCAGGGAGGGAGCGCAATCTATCAGGATATATTCATATTGCTCTCCCAGGTCCGCTATCGCCTTTTTCAGCATGTATTCCCTCTCGTCTTTATCTACCAGTTCTATTTCTATTGCCACCAGATCGATATGTGCCGGAATCAAATCCACATTCGGCGAGCCCGTCTGCACTATGGTTTCTGAGGCGGGAAGAGTATGCTCCAGGAGTTGATAGCTGCCCGCACTATTGGAATCTGAATCCATGCCCAGGCCTGAGGTTGCATTGGCCTGAGGATCCGCATCAATTACAAGCACTTTTTTCTCCAATACCCCTAAAGCTGCAGCGAGGTTAACGGTAGTAGTCGTTTTCCCAACTCCTCCCTTCTGATTCGCAATCGCTATTATCTTGCCCATAGGTGCCCTTAATGTTAGGGGTTAAAAATACGATTATTTGGCGTTGAAGAAAATGGAACTTGTTAACACAGGGTGAATAACTCCGGGTATTTCGGGGTTTCGGGGTCTGTATGCAGGCGATGGTCCTTCTCCCCGCCTCGGACGGAGTGGCTGCCTGCCGGGAGATCTCCGTTAAACCGCTGCGAGCAGCTCTAGTATTTCGATGGCAGCATCCGGAATACGGGTACCGGGACCGAAAATTCCTACAACTCCGGCGTTATAGAGAAAATCGTAATCCGGTTTGGGAATAACCCCGCCTACGATAACCAGGATATCATCCCGTTTCAAGGCTTTCAGCGCCCCGATTACTTCCGGTACAAGTGTTTTATGCCCGGCGGCCAGGGAGGATACCCCCAGAATATGTACATCGTTTTCCACAGCTTGTTTTGCTGCCTCTTCAGGGGTTTGAAACAGCGGACCGATATCCACATCGAAGCCCAGGTCTGCATAGGCAGTAGCTACGACTTTAGCTCCCCTGTCGTGACCATCCTGCCCCATTTTAGCAATCATTATACGGGGCCTGCGCCCTTCGCGCAGGGCAAAAGCATCGGAGAGTTCCCGTGCTTTTACAAAAGACTCATCTTTTTTGATCTCGTCTGAATACACCCCGGAGATTGATTGTACTGTGGCTTTATGACGGCCAAAAGCAGTTTCCATAGCCTGGCTGATTTCTCCCAGACTGGCCCTGTTTCGGGCGGCTTCTACAGCCAAAGCTAATAAATTTTCCTCCGGGGCCGTGGTTTCGCCCGCTTGCTTTTTGGCTGCCGCAGCGGCCAGGCGCTTCAGGGCGGCATCTACTTTTTGTCCATCCCGGGTGGCACGGACTTCCTCCAGACGCTGGATTTGTTCTCGACGCACCCTGGAATTATCGACCTCGAGGATATTTAAGAAGTCTTCCTCAGGACTTTGATAGGTGTTCAAACCCACGATGACATCCTGTTGGCTGTCGATCCTGGCTTGTTTCCGGGCCGCGGCCTCCTCGATGCGCAATTTGGGAATTCCCGCCTCTATGGCCTTGGTCATCCCACCATAGGATTCTGTCTCCTCGATGAGTTCCCAGGCCTTTTCACAAAGTTCAGCTGTGAGGTTTTCCACGTAGTAACTCCCACCCCAGGGGTCCACGGTTCGGGTGATACCTGTCTCCTCCTGAAGGATGAGCTGGGTATTCCTGGCGATCCGGGCTGAAAAATCTGTTGGCAGGGCTATGGCTTCATCCAGGGCATTGGTGTGCAAACTCTGAGTTCCGCCAAAGACGGCGGCTGAGGCCTCTATCATGGTCCGGGCTACATTGTTGAAAGGGTCCTGTTCGGTCAGGCTCCACCCACTGGTCTGGCAATGGGTGCGCAGGGCCATGGATTTTGCCCTTTCCGGCTCGAAAGTCCGAACGAGTTTTGCCCAGAGCATCCGACCTGCCCGGAGTTTTGCAATTTCCATAAAGTGATTCATGCCAATACCCCAGAAAAAGGAGAGCCTGGGGGCGAAGGCATCTATTTTAAGACCGGCTTTCAGACCAGTCCGGATATATTCCAACCCGTCTGCCAGGGTATACGCCAGCTCAATATGAGCGGGGGCGCCGGCTTCGTGCATATGATACCCGGAGATACTGATACTGTTAAACCGGGGCATATGACGGCTGGTATACTCAAAAATATCCGCAACGATCTGCATGGAGGGTGCGGGGGGGTAAATATAGGTGTTGCGAACCATAAACTCTTTAAGGATATCGTTCTGTATGGTTCCCGAAAGCTGATCGGGGGAGACTCCCTGTTCTTCAGCAGCCACGATATAGAAGGCCATAATAGGGATAACAGCCCCGTTCATCGTCATGGATACCGACATTTGATCCAGGGGTATATCGTCGAAAAGCACTTTCATATCCGCTACAGTGTCGATGGCAACCCCTGCCTTTCCGACATCTCCCGTAACCCGTTCGTGATCACTGTCATACCCCCGGTGTGTGGGCAGATCAAAGGCCACTGAAAGCCCTTTCTGGCCTGCCGCGAGATTTCTTTTGTAAAAAGCATTACTTTCCTGAGCCGTAGAAAAGCCGGCATATTGACGGATTGTCCAGGGTCTTCGCACATACATGGTACTGTAAGGTCCTCTCAAAAAAGGGGGCATGCCCGCCCCGAACTCCAGGTGTCCCAGGCCTTTGAGGTCTGCGATTGAATACTGCGGTTTCAGGTATATCCCCTCAGCCGTTTTACGAGCTGCTCCGTCCACTTTCGCAAGGGGAGTTCCCGACCCCCCGGGAGTCCACTTTATATTTAGTGCTTTATTTCTGCTCATCTTCCAGTCTTTTGCGTTCGTTGGCTTCGGAGAGTCGTTTGGCCAGTATAGGGGCTATACGGGTTTGTACTCTGCGCTTTGCCCTGAAGGGATCTTTTTCCAGAACCTCCCGCATCCTGTCGTCCGTATTTGAATATTTGTTTGTACCCACCAGAACGCGCTCCCCCCTGTCGAATGCCTTTTGTTCTTTTTCGGCACTCTCGCTTATTTTCTTTTGAATCGTATGGGACTGAAGTTGGGAGAGGAACCCTCCCCCTTTTTCGATGGTTTTAAACAGTTCAAGTGCTTTCTGTCCTAACTGGTCTGTCAGCGATTCGATGTAGTAACTGCCATCGGCCGGGTTGCGCACACTGGAAAAATAACTCTCGTGTTTGAGCAATAGCAACTGGTTTCTCGCGATTCGGGCTGCAAAATCATTTTCATTGTGATAGAGTGCGTCATAGGGAAGGTTGCAGATCAGATCAGCTCCTCCAAGGATACCGGCCATAGATTCGGTCGTGGTGCGCAGCATGTTCGTGTTGTAGTCATAGAGGGTTTTGTTCCTCAGGGTGGGGGAGGCTATAATCTTACATCTGCCCGAAAAACCATAGGCCTGGGCCAGGAGTTCCCACAGGCGTCTGAGCGCACGTATTTTGGCGATTTCAAAAAAGTACTCGCTCCCTGTGGAGATCAAAAATACAGGTTCCTCCAATAGCGGTTTCAACCTGTTGTCCTCACGTGCTTTTTCCAGGTATTCACAGCCGTGGGCGAGGGCATAAGCAAGTTCCTGAATTCGATTTGCCCCTGCGTTTTGATAGAGGTTTGCGTGAACAGACAGGGAAACCTTTACCCCTTCCTGCCCGGCAAGACCTGCAACCATTTCATAGTCTGTTTTTTCGTCTGCCCCCCAATTTCCGCTTGCGGCCAGGGTGTGGAGGGGATCGGCCAGGATGTGGGTCGTGGAAGTCGCATTGTTTTTGAGGACATCTGCGAATTTCTGGTCCAGAGCGAAGGTATCCCAATACTGGGGGGTATCCAAAGCTGCGAGGCGGGAGAGGTTTTCCACACTTTCACCGTAGACCTCCACCCAGAGGGCCTCGACTCCGTTTTCGAGGTAGTTCTCCAAAAGGGATACGGACTTTTGGGAGCGTGCATCCAGCGCATAACCTATTCGCCACTCACGCGTTTGGAAATCGGTAGGTTCTTTATCTGAAACAGGAGTGTCTTCTGCGCTGTAAAAAGGCTTTACCACAATGCCTTCCGGGGAGGTCCAGGTCAGTAGTTCGTTGTAATCTCCCCCTTTCAGATCTGCCTGGATTTGTTGTTTCCAGGCCTTGTCGGAAATCTGGGGGAATTCGGAAAAGTCAATTGGGTTCTTCATCCGGGTCAGGGTTTATACTGTCTTCGTATTCGATGAGATAAATCTCCTCATTTTTTCTTTTGAGGTAGTACTGCTCTCTGGCAAATTTCTCCAATTCCTTCGGGTCCGAAAGCTTTTCAATAATGGCCCGGTCTTTGGAAATCTCATTTTTCAGAAATTCCTGTTGTTTTTCAAGTTTGTCAATTTCCTTTCGCAGTTCCCGGTGTATCAGAAGGGAATTGGTATCAAAAAAGAGCATCCAAACGGTGAATATGGTGAGCACCAGGACATAGATATTGCTCACAATACTAAACCATCTTTTTTTTCTGAAATCCTTCCAGGTCATAGCGCGAGTTTTTCAGAGATGATCGTCCGGACAATATCTACTGCCACCGTATTGTATTTATTATTGGGTATGATGATATCTGCATACTCCTTGGTGGGCTCAATAAACTGCTGGTGCATGGGTTTCAGTGTATTTTGATACCTGTCCAGTACTTCGGTGACACTTCGGTTTCGCTCTGAAACATCGCGTTTCAACCTCCGTATAAGTCGCTCATCAGAATCTGCGTGTACAAAAATTTTGATATCGCAAAGATCTCTGATTTCCGGCTGGGTCATTATGAGGATACCCTCGATGATGAGGACCTTTTGCGGATGCGTGCGAAGTGTATCCGCGGTGCGGTTGTGCTCGGCAAAGGAGTAGATTGGCTGATCGATCGGTTTTCCCGATTTCAGCAACTTCAGATGCTGCTCTAAAAGTTCAAAATCAATAGTGCTGGGGTGATCAAAATTTATTTCACACCGGGCTTCATAGCTGAGGTGGGAGAGGTCTTTATAATATGAATCCTGAGAAATGATTCCGACTTCCCCCGCGGGAAGTTGTTCAATGATCTGATTGACTACTGTCGTTTTTCCACAACCCGTTCCTCCTGCAATTCCAATAGTAACCATGAAGTTGGATCTTTGGATCAAAAATAGGCATTTAGATTAATCCTTATGGGACGACTTCGGCGAATCTCGGCAGGTTTTTCAGAGAATAAAATGATAAACCTCATTGGAATTCCCAAAGGGTGCCGCTACTTTTGAATGCCTGATTTTTTAACCGGAGCGCGATTGAGGTAAGTGTTTTCGGATTTATCCAACACTGTGCATTCAGATTTAGCGCGTATACCTTATTTTTAACCTTTAAGTGCAAATGCTACACTATGCCAAATCCTTTTGAAGTTAAGGTAAATGGGGAATGGTCTTTTCAAATGGGTTCCGAAACCCTTGAAGGTTATGATCAGGCCCGTCTTACCCCGGAATCCTTTCATGTAATTCATAACGCCCACTCTTTTTCAGTGCAGATACTCGAAGCGGATTTTAATACAAAAACGTATAAGGTGTCCGTGGATGGGAAACCCTTTTCAGTGTCAATTTCCAATCCTCTTGATCAGTTGATTTCTTCCATGGGTTTTGAACTGGGTTCCTCCAGGAACGTTTCCCATATTGAAGCTCCCATGCCCGGATTGATCCTGGACATTCCCGTTTCAGAGGGAGACGAAGTTAAAGAAGGCGATGCCCTGATCGTTCTGGAGGCGATGAAGATGGAAAATGTAATTCTATCTCCACGGGAAGGGGTCATCGCGAATATTGCTGTTGAAAAAGGAGCAGCTGTCGATAAGAAGAGTCTTCTAATCGAATTCAAATAAAAGCTTTATCAATGAAAAAAATTCTGATAGCCAACCGGGGAGAGATCGCCATCCGGGTGATGAAGACGGCGCGAAAAATGGGGATTCAGACAGTGGCGGTATATTCAGAGGCCGACCGGGATGCCCCCCACGTCAGATTTGCTGATCAGGCGGTCTGTATCGGGGAGGCGCCTTCCAGTAAATCGTATCTGAGAGGAGACCATATTGTGGAAGTGGCCAAATCCCTGGACGTAGATGGGATTCATCCGGGATATGGATTTTTAAGTGAAAATGCTGCATTCGCAAAAACGGTTACCGAAAACGGACTTATTTTTATCGGGCCAGGACCTGAAGCCATACACACCATGGGGGATAAACTCGCCGCTAAGGAAGCTGTAAAGGCCTATGATATCCCTATGGTTCCGGGTACTGACCACGCCGTTTCTGACATGGATGAGGTACTTGAGGTGGCCCGGGAGATCGGTTACCCGATACTCATCAAGGCCGCGGCAGGAGGAGGCGGAAAAGGGATGCGGATTGTGGAGTCTGAGAAAGAGCTTAAATCCCAGGTGGAACGGGCCATGAGCGAGGCGGCCTCTGCCTTTGGAGATGGCTCTGTGTTTATTGAAAAGTATATCAGTTCCCCCCGCCATATTGAAATTCAGGTCATGGCGGATACCCATGGCAATATCCTGCATTTTTTTGAACGTGAATGCAGTATTCAGAGGCGTCACCAAAAGGTTGTTGAAGAAGCCCCGTCCGCTGTACTCACCCCGGAACTCAGGGATCGCATGGGGCGGGCTGCAGTGGACGTGGCCAGATCCTGTGGGTATGTTGGGGCCGGTACTGTAGAATTCCTGCTGGACGATAAACACAATTTTTATTTCCTGGAGATGAACACCCGGTTGCAGGTGGAGCATCCGGTAACCGAGCTGATCACCGGACATGATCTTGTATCCCTCCAGATTCGTGTAGCCCGTGGGGAAGTACTTCCCCTTAAACAGGAAGACCTGAGAATTCGCGGACACGCCATTGAACTGCGGGTATATGCCGAAGATCCCAGGAATAATTTTCTGCCCTCGGTCGGCAAACTGGAACGCTACAGACTGCCTGAAGGGGAGGGGATTCGCGTGGATAATGGATTTGAAGAAGGAATGCAGGTTCCCATTTATTACGACCCCATGCTTTCCAAGCTCATTACCTATGGGGCCGATCGGATGGAGGCCATCCAGTTAATGCTCGAGGCCATCGCCCGTTACCAGGTAGAAGGAGTACAGACTACACTTCCCTTCGGGGCCTTTGTTTGCCGGCATCAGGCCTTTAGGAGCGGAAATTTTAATACGCATTTTGTCAAAGATTACTACGCCCCTGAAATGCTTCGTGCCAGGGATGAACAGGAGGCCGGGGTTGCGGCTGCAGTAGCCTTAAAGTACTATCTGGAAGAACAGGAAAAATTACGAATTCCCACGACATAGATATGGAGAAAAAGATTGAGGAACTTCAAAAACGTTTAAAAGAAGCCCGCCTCGGAGGAGGTGCCAAGCGAATCGAGAGGCAACACGCCCAGAAAAAACTCACGGCCCGGGAACGGGTCAATTATTTACTGGATGAGGGTTCTTTTGAAGAAATGGGCGCTTTGGTTACCCATCGAACCCGGGACTTCGGTATGGAGGACCAACAGTATTATGGAGATGGGGTGGTAACGGGTTATGGGACTATTGACAACAGGCTGGTCTATGTTTACGCCCAGGATTTTACGGTTTTTGGAGGATCCCTTTCCGAAACACATGCCGAAAAAATCTGCAAGGTGATGGATTTGGCCGTGCGGGTCGGGGCTCCTGTTATCGGACTCAATGACTCCGGGGGTGCCCGGATTCAGGAAGGGGTACGCTCCCTTGGGGGTTATGCAGATATCTTTTACCGCAATGTACAGGCTTCGGGAGTGGTCCCGCAGTTATCGGCCATCATGGGCCCCTGTGCAGGTGGTGCGGTGTACTCGCCTGCCATGACTGACTTTATCCTTATGGTGGAAGAAACGAGCTATATGTTTGTAACCGGTCCCAATGTCGTGAAAACCGTTACCAATGAAACGGTAACGTCTGAAGAGTTGGGCGGGGCATCCACCCACGCTGTAAAATCCGGAGTAGCCCACCGTACGGCATCCAACGATGTGGTTTGCCTGGAAGACCTGCGGACATTGCTTTCTT
>CAZEQO010000001.1:34534-49920 GCA_964514365.1 uncultured Robiginitalea sp.
GTAACCCGAACAAACCCTATGACATGCACGAGGTAATTCGGGGCATCATCGATACGGATTCATTTTATGAAATCCACAAGGATTATGCGGAAAACATCATCACCGGATTTGCCCGATTGGGGGGTAGAAGTATCGGGATAGTCGCCAATCAGCCGTTATTTCTGGCGGGGGTCCTGGACAGCGATAGCTCCCGGAAGGCAGCCCGGTTCACCCGTTTTTGCGATAGTTTTAATATCCCGTTGTTGGTTTTGGTCGACGTACCCGGCTTTCTTCCCGGTACGGATCAGGAGTGGTCCGGTATTATTATGCACGGTGCCAAACTCTTATACGCCCTCAGCGAAGCGACAGTCCCCCGAATCACTGTGATTACCCGTAAGGCTTACGGAGGGGCCTACGATGTTATGAATTCAAAACACATCGGAGCCGACCTGAATTTTGCCTGGCCCGGGGCAGAAATTGCGGTTATGGGTGCGAAAGGGGCCAGTGAAATCATTTTCCGTAAAGAAATCAAGGAGGCGGATGATCCGGATCAAAAACTGGCTGAAAAAGAGGCGGAATATGCTGCCAAATTTGCCAATCCGTACAGGGCCGCAAGTCGGGGATTTATCGATGAGGTCATCCTCCCCGCTGAGACGCGAAGAAAACTCATAAAAGGCTTTGCATCTTTAGAGAACAAAGAAGTATTACAACCCAATAGAAAACACGGCAATATCCCACTTTAGGGGGCTCTTCACAGATTCTTTAAAGTCGGTTCATGTGGGCTTATGTAGGGTCAGGGCAAACACAGAATTCCCGAACAGGAGTCGCGGCGGGCTCCGGTGACCGAGGCCAGTACATTAGTTTCACCACAGAGTCGTAGGGCACCCAGCAGGCCAAAGACGATAGCCTCCTTATACTCGATGAGTTTTTGCTTTGGAAGTACCACTTCAAAATCGGGTTGGAGTCGTTGTTGCAAAAGTTCCATCAAAAACGTGTTTAAAGCACCCCCTCCGGTGACCAGGATACGCCCCGATCCTTCCTTACTGACACTGCGAACCTGTGCATCCACCTGTCGGGCAATATGTTCCGCGGATGTACGAAGTTGGTTTTCGGGCCGGTCCGGGAATGCTTCGATCAGCGGAAGGATTTCCCCCGAGAACCATTCATAGCCTGTGGACTTCGGATAGGATTTGGAATAGTAAGTACTGAAGAGCAGCCGATCTCCGATAGGTACCAGTGGGGCCCCTTGTCCGCCAAGGGCAATATCGCCCGAACGGAAATCTCCAATGACGGGTAACCCGCTTGAAAGAGCAATGTATTGAGGCGCTCCAAGCTGAAATGTAAAACCGAGTTCCGGCCTGTGATGTACCGTATGGCCATGGGAGGCCACTGCATCCAAAGACTCTGAATCGGACCCGAGGAAAGCAACGGCTTGTTGCCCCAACCAGGCCCCGTAGTGTGCATCCAGGGACAGGAGGTCAATGGCCTTAAGCCCGATCGCTTTTTCGAGTTGCAACCTCAGCTCGGGGGGATAGTCCTTATAGCCGGAACGGATCAGCTCATAAGACCAGGAAGTTCCTTCCCGGTGGAAAGAGCACAATGCCATATCCAATCCGTCCAGGGAAGTCCCGGACATCATCCCCAGTATCTGAAATGTATTTTTAGTTGTCATAAACCAGGTCTATGGGGATTTCGCCTTTCGCCTTGATACGCCCTAAAAAGTGCTGTCCGGCCGTTTCCTGAAAAACAGCCTGGGATTGAAAAGCACAAACCACTCCCCTGAAGCGACTCAAAGGTAGTTTTGTAAGCACATATGGATTTCCGAAAAGGTAAAGAACGACGTTCTTTTCAGCACTTATTGCCTCCAGTTCACCGAGCAGCGTTGAAGGTAATCCAAAAAGGCCTTTGGGTTTCATTTGAGGGGGCCACAGGGTAAGCACTATGTTCTGCGATTGTACCTCCGGGCCTATTGGAACCCCGACTCCGGAGGAACAGGTATGTGTTTTAAAATCTAGAGTTTCCCCAAGTGTTTTAACAAATATTTCGGGCGTCTGGCCTACGGCAATCAACTCAAAGCCTTCTTTCCTAAATGCAGCATTTGCCCCCTGGGCATCCTCCAATTCAGTAAGACACTCCCTGGCCAATTGGCGGTTTAAGGCGGCAGGGCTGCTCTTTGACGTGATTGCGTTCGCTGTACCCCTGAAGGCTCGGGTTTTTAGTTCCCAAATCTTTTTAAAAGAAACTTCAATTCGTGAGTTGCTCACCTCATTTAGTATGAGTTCAATGCTCTCCGGAACCCGTTCTGCATAGCACAATATATCATTACCCGCCTCTATGGCTTTCAGATTCAGGGTTTCAGGCTGTGTTGAGAAACCCTTGAGGGCATGCATATTTAAGGCGTCTGTAATGATGGCCCCTTCAAACTTCATGTCTCTTAGAACACGGATTATCGGTTGGGATAAACTCGCGGGAAGACTTGAAGGATCGAGTTTGGGCAGGGATAAATGTCCGGTCATGACCACGGGCACATGGGCCTCAATCAGAGCCTTAAAAGGAAGGAGTTCCTCATTTTTCAGGTCCGAAAGGCTCTTGTGTAGTACCGGGAGGTTGAGATGTGAATCCACGGCCGTATCCCCATGACCGGGAAAGTGCTTGCCACAACTCAGAATCCCGCCGTCTGCCAGGCCCTGGTGCAGGAGGGTTGCTTTACGACCTACTGCCTCAGGATCGCTTCCGAAAGCGCGGTATCCGATGACCGGGTTTTCCGGATCCGTGTTAATATCCACTACCGGGGCCAGGTTGAGGTGAATCCCGATTTCGCGGCAATCCTGGGCCATTCGGAGTCCAAGCTCATAGAGCAGGTTTTCCGAGGAGCGGCCCAGCGCACCAAGGGTGAGCGCATAGGGATATTGCGAGGCGTGTTCTACCCGCATAGCCAGCCCCCACTCCGCGTCGATAGCCATTAAAAGGGGATACCGGGCAGCCTTCTGGTAGCGTTCAATGAGCTGTTGCAGCCGGCCCAGGCTGTTTTCGTTGTAGGGAACTTCTTTAGGACCTTCGAAGTTTGTGGCTGCGCTGGCACGGCTGTGGAAAAAGCACAATCCCCCTACCTGTCCACGGGCAATGAGGGATTCCAGATTCTCAATCTCGGCTTCACTGTCATTGATAAAGGCCGCAGGCATAAAGAGTTGCCCCACTTTTTCAGCGAGGTTTAACCGGGGTTTAATCGTTTTGTAAAAGGGAAATTCAGACATCATTTTCGGCCGACTTTTTTCCAAAATCCCGGGGATACCGGATGTATTTCAAGAGAATTAGGGAAGGTAGGGCAGCTGCCACAACCCAGAGAAAAAAACCGGGATACCCCAGGGATTCCTGTATAAAGCCACTGGCCATTCCCGGAAGCATCATCCCCAGGGCCATAAATCCGGTTGCCAGGGCGTAGTGTGCTGTTTTATAGGGCCCCTGGGAAATATAGATCAGGTAGATAAGGAAGGCTGCAAATCCAAAACCATATCCAAACTGTTCCAGAATAACCGTGCCGCTTACGGCCCAGAGGCTCTTTTCCCCTGTCCATGCCAGCAGGGCGTATAACAAATTGGGTAAGTTCAGGGCCAGCAGCATGGGCAGCATCCACTTTTTCAAGCCGTCCCTGGAAATCAGGATGCCCCCCAGGATTCCCCCGGCGGAAAGAAAAAGGATTCCCAGGGTTCCGTAAATGGTGCCGACTGCTTCTGTGGAATAGTTCAGGCCCCCTGCACTGTCGGTATCCAGCAAAAAGGGAGCCGCCATCTTGACCAGTTGGGATTCCCCGAGCCGATAGGAGAGAATAAAGGCAATGGCCCAGCCAATGCCCGGTTTTAGAAAAAAATCGCGCAGGACCTTAATAAATCCCTGACCTCCTTCCGGGGTCCGGTTGACTTCATAGACCGGGGTAGCGAAAAAATTGCCAACCGTCAGCAGGAGCATAAGAAATGCAGTGAATACCATGGTAAGAGACCAGGCCCGTGTCGGATCGCCCAGACGTTGTTCCAGAAAACCGGCCAGAATTACGATAAGTCCCTGCCCTGTTATCATCGCAAGGCGGTAAAAAGTGCTGCGAAGCCCTACAAAGAAGGATTGTTTTTTTTCACTCAGGGCAATCATATAGTACCCGTCAGAGGCGATGTCATTTGTAGCCGAGGCAAAGGACGCCATCCAGAAACAGGCCAGTGTAGCGGTGAGAAAGACATCTGTGGGAACGCTTAGCCCTACCCCAAAAAGAGCCAGGGCAATGAGCAATTGCATCCACAAAAACCATCGCCTTTTCGTTCCTTTTAAGTCTACCCAGGGGCTCCAGAGCGGCTTGAGTACCCAGGGCAGGTAGAGCCAGCTGGTGTATAAGCCAATTTCGGCATTGCCGAGCCCGAGTTGCTTGTACATGATTACAGACACGGTAACCACCAGAACATAGGGGAGGCCCTGGGTAAAGTACAGGCTTGGGACCCACCACCAGGCCTTTTTGTCTTTAGGCGTCATGCCGTGAAGTTATGCTTTCAAATGATACCGAACAAAACCTTCCATGGCTTCATATTCTGCAAGACCTAAAGCATCGTACTTCCTGGCGGTATCCCGGTTCCGCTGTTCGGCCCGTTGCCAAAACTCCCTTTGGTCGTGACCCGGGAACATAGCGCTGTCCTTCTGGGACTGGTGTTTAAAAATGGCGTTCTTTTTTCGTTCCATATCCATTGGGCCAATGGGCACAGACATCTCCATATCTGCGATGTCCCATTCCTGCCAGGCGCCCCGGTAGAGCCAAACAAAACAATCTTCCAACCATTCAGCACCTTCTTTTTTCAAACGATCCATTGCCTGAAAGATGATCTGGAGGCATACCCGGTGGGTGCCGTGCGGATCTGATAAATCGCCTGCGGCAAAGATTTGATGGGGCCGTATGGCTTGCAGCAGTTCGTAGGTTTGGTTGACATCCGCTTCAGAATGCGGTTTTTTCTTTACGGTACCCGTCTGATAAAAGGGCAGGTTCATAAAGTGGGCATTAGCTTCGTGCACCCCGCAGTAGCGACAGGCGGAGAGGGCTTCTCCCTTGCGGATCAAAGCTTTAAAATTTTGTATTTCGGTGCTGTCAACTTCTCCCGGTTTCTTTTGACTTAAAAAAGTGCGCACCTCCTGGAATTGATCCTGCAGTTTCTGATTGCCTTTTTGAATATCGGTAGCAAAGTCCAGGAAGCGAATCACCTCGTCGTCAAAAACCGCGATGTTTCCCGAGGTTTGATAGGCAATATGAACTTCATGGCCCTGATCTACCAGACGCAGTAGTGTTCCTCCCATGGAAATGACATCGTCATCCGGATGCGGGCTGAAGATCAGGCTCCGCTTGGGAAAAGGCTGGCTTCGCTCCGGCCTGTTGCTGTCATCGGCATTGGGCTTGCCGCCTGGCCATCCGGTAATGGTGCGCTGCAGGTCGTTGAATACCTTTAAATTGATATGTTCCGCCGATCCGATTTCAGCAATGAGGTTCCCCATACCGTATTCGTTATAATCTTCATTGGTCAGTTTTAGTATGGCTTTGTCCACGGTGTGTGAAAGCCAGATGGCAGCCCTTTTTATAAGGTTGTCGTCCCAATCGCATTCGCTAACGAGCCAAGGTGTGGCTACCCGGGTTAGGGCAGAGGCTGCCGGACGGTCCGTAAGTACTTCACAATTCGGGTGATTCTGCAAAAATGTTGCCGGCACGGATTCCCGGATTTTCCCTTCCACAGCCTTTTGAATGATATCAGACTTCCCTTCACCCCAGGCCATCATGATAATCCGCTTTGCCGAAAGTATGGTCCCAACCCCCATTGTGATAGCCTTTGCCGGAACATTTTCCAGGCCGAAAAAATCACTGGCAGCGTCGAGTCGGGTCACCCGATCGAGGCGTACCATCCGGGTAATACTGCCCAGAGAGGAGCCCGGTTCGTTAAAGCCGATGTGGCCCGTACGCCCAATACCCAAAATTTGAATATCCAGCCCCCCGGCTTTTTGAATTTTTTCTTCAAAGCCCCGACAAAAGTCGCGGACATCTTCTTTTTCCTTTGTCCCGTCGGGAATGTGAATGTTTTTTGCAGGGATGTCGATGTGGTCAAAGAGATGCTCCCTCATAAAGCGCACATAACTGTGTATAGAGTCGGGTTGCATGGGATAGTACTCATCCAGATTAAAGGTGATGACGTTTTTAAAACTCAGGCCCTCTTCTTTGTGGAAGTGCACCAGGAAATCGTAGAGTCGGGTAGGTGTAGACCCTGTAGCGAGGCCCAATACCACATTTTTACCTTCTTTTTGCCGGGAACGAATCAAGGATTCTATTTCCCGGGCGGCATAGAGGGAAGCAGATTCGGAGTCTTCGTATATGCGGGTGTTTATTTTTTCAAACTTAAAAGCCTCTTCCTCCCTGGGAATCGGATAGGAGGCAGCGGCAGGGGCGAGGTCTGGCATAGCATTAAGGTTTTAATTAGGGACAAAAATACGGCTTAGTTTTAAAAATTGCAATAAATTGCAAGTATAAATGCAATAAAATGCCATAAAGTACAGTAATTTATTTTTATATCATTTTATACTTGCAAAAAATCGAAAATTGTATCTTTGTGTAAACTTCCTATGCTAAAAGAAGAACGACAACGAATGATCCTCAGGGATGTAGAGGTCCACAACCGGGTTTTGCTGACCGATCTGGCCGAGCAGCTTGGGGTTTCTGTGGATACTGTGCGCAGGGATGTAAAAGAACTGGATGCCGTTCAGAAACTCAGAAAGGTTCATGGGGGTGCTGTCTCTCTTGGATTTATCGCCCCGGCGGCGGCCAATGCGAATACCTACGCTATTGCAGAGAAAATAGTTATTGCCAAAAAAGCTTTGGGGATTTTAAAGAGTGGAAGCGTCATCTTTCTGGACGGGGGTACGACGTGCCAGGAGTTGGCGCGTTTGCTACCCGAAACACTGCAGATCACCTGTTTTACCATCAGTCTCCCGGTTGCTTTGTTACTTCAGAACAAACCCGGTGTGCGGGTTATCCTCATTGGAGGGGAGGTGTCTGCCGAGGCCCATATTACTACTGGGGTTACTGCTGTGAAAGCCCTGGCCGATATCCATGTGGATTACGGTTTTATTGGCACGGGTTATGTCGATGCGCTTCACGGTCTCACAGAGTTTGACTGGGACGTCGTACAGGTGAAGAAGGCGGTAGTAGAGGCCTCCCGCAAAGTAGTTCTGTTGTGTATTTCGGAAAAACTCAATTCTCAGCACCGCTACCGCACTTGTGATATTAGTGCCATAAATTCGATTATTACTGAGCTGGATCCGGAATCCAGTCGTTTGAATTCATTTCGAAGTCATCAAATCCATATTCTCTAATTATGTCCGATTTTGATAAAATTACAGAGTCTCCTTCCCTCTACGACCATCTGGAAGACAAGGAGGTGAGTGAATTACTCCAAAACATCAATGATGAAGATCAGAAAGTCGCTTTGGCGGTCCGAAAATGCATCCCGGCGATCACGGCCCTGGTGGAGGCTATGGTGCCCAGGTTTCTCAGCGGGGGACGCTTGTTTTACATCGGTGCTGGTACCAGTGGGCGTCTGGGGATATTGGACGCCTCTGAAATCCCTCCTACATACGGAATGCCACACGACCGCGTTATCGGGTTGATTGCCGGGGGTGACCGCGCCATTCGCAAAGCGGTTGAACATGCGGAAGACGATGCGGATCAGGCCTGGAAAGACCTGGAAGCCCATAAAATCGGTGATTTGGATACATTGGTCGGGATAGCCGCCTCCGGAACCACGCCCTATGTGGTTGGGGGTATCCTAAAGGCCCGGGAGGCCGGGCTGCTAACCGCTGGGATCACCAACAACCCTGGATCGCCTTTGGCACGGGCTGCAGAAATACCCATAGAGATAGCCGTAGGTCCTGAATTCGTTACCGGGAGTACCCGGATGAAAAGTGGCACATCCCAGAAACTGGCCCTTAACATGATTTCTACCGCCCTGATGATTCGCATCGGCAGGGTGAGTGGGAATAAGATGGTGCACATGCAATTGAGCAACAACAAACTCATCGACAGGGGGACGCGATATTTGGTAGAGCATTTGGGTTTTTCCTATGAGAAAGCCGGGGAAGCCCTTTCCCAATTTGGATCGGTGCAAAAAGCACTGGAGCACTATAAAAAATAGGACCAGGCCCATCCTGCCTTTTGTCGGGAGGATTGCTTTTGATTCAATTCTGCGATGTTGGATTCAGCCTGTAGATGCCTTTTCCTTCCACTGCTACATAAATCAGGCCATCCGGTCCTTGCCGGACATTGCGAACCCGTCCGATATCCTCCATAAGTTTCTCCCGCCTCAACACCCGACGACCATCCATTTCAAGGCGTTCCAGATATTGAAATGACAGGGATCCGACCAGTAAACTCCCCTTCCAGCCCGGATAGCGCTCTGAGGTAACCGCACACATGCCGCTCGGGGCGATGGAGGGAACCCAATAGTGAATAGGGGGTTCCATCCCTTCCATTTCTGTTTTATCGGTGATCGGCGTCCCACTGTAATTTATGCCATAGGTGACCAGGGGCCAACCGTAATTCCGGCCGGGGATCGCGATATTGATTTCATCTCCGCCCCTCGGGCCATGTTCATGTATCCAGATTTCTCCGGTCTCAGGATGTTTAATCATCCCCTGGGGGTTTCTGTTGCCATAGGTATAAATGGCCGGAAGTGCTCCTTCTGTGTCGACAAAGGGATTGTCCGCAGGGATGCGACCGTCGTCGTGGAGGCGATATATCTTGCCCCCATCCCGTGATAGATCCTGGGGGTTGACGTCTCGTGCGCCCCTTTCCCCTATTGTGAAAAAGAGATAGCCATCATCGTCGAATTCAATACGGGATCCAAAATGCTGCCCCTGGGTAGTATTCGGGCTTGCTTTGTAAAGCACCTGTAAATCAGTGAATTGGTTTCCATTAAGCCGTGCACGGGCTATGGCGGTATGCCCTCCTTTCTCCGGACCTTCTTCGGAGGCATAACTCATATATACCCATTTGTTTTCCGCAAAGTTCGGGTGCAACTCCAGGTCGAGAAGCCCCCCCTGACCTCGAACATAAACCTCGGGAACACCTTGAATTTCCGTTTTATTCCCGTCTTTATATAGAATTACATCCCCTGATTTTTCGGAAATCAAGATACTCTCATCGGGTAAAAACACCATGCCCCATGGTATTTGCAGGTCCTCGACGACTAATTCGGCTGAAAATACAGGCTCCTGAGGGCTTTCTGCTTCATTTTCCTCTTTTTGCGCACAAGAATTACAGATCATTACAGCGAAAAACCACAGGGTGACAATACTATTTTTCATAGCAATTCGTTGATGTAGTACCATTTTTGCAAAATATATACAAAAAGGATAATGGGTTAATACCCCAAAGATAAAGAGAATTTATAAGTGTAAATAATTACAAACAGAGTGCCGGAGGGTCCCCGAATCCCTGCTGTACTCTCTGAAGCCTACTTAATCTATGCTCCCGAAAAAAACCAGGCACCTATGGTATGCCCTGCTCCTAGTGGGAATAACCTTCGTTAGTGCTTCGGCTTTCGAATACAGTCCGCTGCGCCATATTGTCATGGCTGTTGAAGGTTTGTCTCCCGAGACGGGCACCAACACGGGGCATCGGGCAGAGAATTTCGATACCGAATCCGCGCCTGCACGCGATTTGTCTTCAAACTCAGGTTTTGAAGAATTTATCGCAGCAGCGCCCATGTTTTCTACTATTATTCAGAATGCAGACGAACAGGTTACGTGTTCTGATAACGGGTTTACGATCTCCCGATTTAACTTGTGCGGTGACTTTGACGACCGCATCCTAACCCTTGCGGGTTCCTTCAGTACGTATGAATGGCAACAACTCGTCCCAAGTGGCAGTTGTACTTTTGATGTCAATGACGATTGTCCACCGATTATAGGAAATGAATGTAATTCCTCATGGCAAACTGTCGGGACTTCGGCAACTTTTACCGTTTCGGCAGCCACAATACCGGCCACAACGGGAGCTGAGTTCCGGGTTCGGGCCAATGGGGGTACCTATTACTATTTTAAAGTCAAGAAAAGTAGTATTACCCAAACCTTTATCAAGCGGGATTTCATCTGTGGGGTACCCGGACGTATCCAGTTAACGAACCTTTCCAGTGCTTATGAATACAGTATTGACAATGGAAGCGGTTTCGGACCCTGGCAATCCTCGGCTATTTTTGATGGCCTTACCCCGGGGACGTATGTCGTAAAAACCCGCCTTCGAAATACAGCCAATACGTGCGAGTACCCTTATGAGCCGATCGTTATTGAAGATCGGATTATCGACCTTGATGTCACATTTATAGATGCAAATTGCTTTGGAGACACCGGATCGATTACCGTAAATGTCAACAACGTTCCAGGGCCTTACAGATATACACTCCTCGACCAGAATGGAGTGCCTCAGGAATTCACCACCTTTATCCCCAATAATCCTTACACTTTTGCCGCAGTTGGCCAGGGGACCTATAGTGTCCAGGTGGAAACGCAACAATGTGCCGGGGATCCGGGACTGGGAATTCTACCACCCCAGGAATCCCTGGATGTCAATGGAAACCCTATTATCATCGGGGACGGGCTGGTTGCCTTAGCGGCGTCCACGGAGGTCAATGAGAGTTTGAGTACAGACCCTTCCTGTGGGTCCAATAATGTAGATATCATTGTACGAACGTCCGGAGGTGTGGCTCCCTATACCTTTACCGTGAGCGATGGCGGGAATTCAGGAGGGACGTATACCGGCCAGACTACATACAATGTAACCACTGCAGGGTCCTATCAGTTTGCGATTACCGATGCCAACGGCTGTACGATTACGGCCTCGGCTTCCGTGCAGGAACTCACCCCCCCGGATGTGACCGTTTCGGGGACCGACGGGGATTGTAACAACGGAGCCCGAATTAACATCAATGTACTCGATGCCAAGGGGTACAACCTGTCTTTTAGGGCGCAGCCCGGGGATCCCTGGTCGACCAACCCCGTTCTAACTGTGGGTGATGGAACTTACAATAGTATTCAGGTACGGTATGAGCAGGGAAGTTTTGATTGTATTTATACCATACCAACATCCATTACCCTCACCAATGTAGGAGCAATTTCAGGTAACGCAGTGAAACTGCAGGATCGACTTTGTAACCCCGGTGGTGGTGCCGATGGGGGTATCATTGAATTTCAGGGACCTTTTAGCGGGGGATCCGGCAGTGGGTATGTGTTTAGTATCGATGGGGTGAATTTCAGTGCCCAGCAAAACTATTCCAACCTGGCTGCAGGTACCTATACACCTATTATCAGGGATAATGGAGGGTGTCGGATTGAATTGACTCCAATCGACATTCTCGATATCGATCCACCCTCGGACATTGCTTTTGCCCAGGGGGTGATCAATTGTTCCGCAGGTACTTCCGATGTGCAGTTGACAGCTACCAGTACGTCACCTATTGTGCGGTACGAAATTGTCAGCCCGGTATCGGTGGATAATGGTGGGAACGATACCTTTTTAGGCCTTAATGTCAACACGGCCTACGTTTTTCGGGTGACCGGTGCGGATGGATGTTTTTACGAGGAAAGTTTTACGCCAGCCTTGCTTAATACTATTGGTGTGCGTGTATTGGCCGGGGGAGATTTACGTGTTTGTACAGGAGCTTCTGATGGAAGCGGGACGTTTATCGTCGACGGCTTTCTCAATGGTTTTACCTATTCTATAAACGGGGGGCCGGTAAGTCCGGTTCAAAGTACACCTCAGGTAGTGCTTCCACCCTCAGGGCCAGGCACCTATACCATTGACGTAACAGATGCAGATACGGGGTGCACGGATTCCACCTCCCTCCAAATAGAAGAACCTGCCAGCCCTCTTACCCTGGGCGGAAACGTGACGGCCATGACTTGTGCCAATGGAAACCAGGGTCGGGTGAGAGCCACAGCCAGTGGCGGTTGGGGAAATTACAGGTATACCCTGGAACTGCCCAGCGGTGCTACAAGAGGTCCACAGAGCAGCCGTAACTTTGGAGGTCTGGGCCAATCCGGTACCTATATTCTCACGGTGAGGGACGCTGAGGGATGTACCGCATCGTTCACTTTTGATCTCACGCCCGTGGCCTCTCCAAGTATTGCCCTGAATGCCGCAGCTTCAGATTTTTGTTATGTTCCCGGAACGGGCGCTACTTTGGCCGTGACGTCCACTGCAGGTTCGGCCCCTGTGGGTACACATAACTACCGGATCAATGGGGGTGCCCTACAGGCGAGCCCGGTTTTTTCAGGACTCGCTCCCGGGAATTACAGAATTCAGGTGGTCGACGCCAACGGATGTTCAGATCAGGTAAATATTACCGTAAATCCACAATTGCGGGTTACCGGATCCATCGATACGGAGATTCCCTGTGGTGGAGCTGACGGAAGCCTCCGCGTACAGGTCAATGGGGGTTATCGCTCAGGTGCAGGCCCCAAACAGTACGAAGTGAGTGCCGATAATGGAGCGACTTTTGGTGCACCAATTCCATTGACAGCCAACTCCTTCCTGATAAACACAAACGTCCCCGGGGATTATATTTTCAGAGTTACAGATAATCAGGGTTGTATCGCGGAATCTGTACCCGTGACCCTGAATCCACCCATTCCGCTGAACGCTGCTGCCGTGAGTGAAATCCCGGCCAGTTGTGGACAGACGGATAATGGGATACTGACCATTACACCGGATGCCACCAGCGGAATCCCTCCCTTTCTCATCAGTTTTGATGGGGGACCTTTTACGACGCAGACTGTTTATTCCAATCTGAATGCGGGACAAACCTACTCGTATATTGTTCGGGATGCTATCGGTTGTGAGACCGCATTGGCCAATTATACGATTAATACAGATCCAACACTTCCTCCGGATGCCAGTGTTAGCCCTGTAACGGCAACCTGCCTTGCGGGTACCCTTGAAGGAAGTATCGATATTACGTCAGTTGCGGACGGGACCCCGGATTTTACCTATATTCTCCAGGACCAGTTTGGAACTGAAATCAGCAGGGTAGGACCGACTTCAAGTACCTCGGAAACCTTTACCAACCTGGCACCTGCTACTTATCGAGTCATTACCCTGGATGCCAACGGATGTAGGGATGAAGATGTGGTGACCATAGACCAGACGACCCTGGATGTCATCCCTGATCCCGTGCTCGCCCCGGTGTGTGATCCGTCAGGATTCTCAAATACGGTGGAGATCGTTGGAGGTGTAGGTCCGTTTTTAATTCGCCTGGCGATTGATCCCAACCCACCCGTTTCCCCAAACAGCCCCCCGAGAAGGCATACCTTTACGGGACTCCAGTTTGGTGTCGCCTACGTGGTTGAGGTGACGGATCAGGGTACAGGCTGTATTTACCTGGATGAAATTGCCCCGGTGGCAGCACCCAGCCCACTGGATATCACAGCAAGTTCTACTCCCGATTTCTGTGACCTTAGCAGAAATGGACAAATCGTCTATAGTGTAGATGGCTTTGCACCCAATAGCGATTTGATTATTGAGCTCCTCAATACGGATACGGGTAACCTTATAACCCTGGAGAACCTTACCAATGTCTCTCCTGTATATTCCAATACCTATGAGACGCCGGCTGGAAACTATCAGGTGCTCGCCACCGATCTGACCAACAACTGTACGGATGCCGTAGCGGTTACTGTAGATCAGAATCTGCCATCCTTGACATAATCGCCTCCTCACCGGCGAATTGCAATGCTCCCGGACAAATAACGGTTCAGGGTACGGGTGGTTCGGGCGGCCCATACCTGTTTGCCTATATGGATGTGGGGAACACCCCAGGAGCGGGTGACTGGACATTGGAGACCACCTTTGTGGCACCAGCGGGGACCTATGATATTTACGTAAGGGATGCCGCGAATTGTGCCTCCTTTGCCATTCAAACCATTATCGGACTAAATCCGGACCTGGCACCGCCTACCTTCCTGGTACAAAACGGATGTGATATTACTGCCACGTCTTTTGACATCCTGGTTCAGGTACCTGCAGCCGTGGACACGCCCCGTTTCTCACTCAACGGGAATGAGCAATTCGCAGTACTAAATGGAGGTTTCTGGGAATATACCTATACGGTGGGATCGCCGGGAGATTATACAGTAGATGTTGTAGACGCCAATGGTTGTACCAGCCAGGGGACGGCAACGGTTTACGAATTCCTCAATGCATTTGGGGATTTTACCACCGAACCCTCCTGTAATAATTTAGATGGGGTGATCACTGTTTCCACAAACGGAGGTAGTGGGGATTTCACTTTTGAATTGCAGGATAGCAGTGGAAACTATCTTGCGGATAATACCTCCGGTGTCTTTACCGGTTATGCCCCCGGGGATTATCAGGTGGTGGTTACCGACAACCTGGTCATTGACCTCACCGGCAACTGTACCTTTCTAGTGGATGATATTTCGATTCCTCCAGCCATTGAACCGATCATTGCTTCGGTCCTCGATACAGATATTTCCTGTAATGGGGCGGACGACGGGAGTATTGAAGTAACTCTTCAAGCAGGGACAGATCTGGATAGTCCCCTGGTATATACCCTGTATATAAACGGTACAGCAACGGTTATCGATTCAAATGGGGCCGGCTCATTTACCAACCTGCCCCCCGGTATTTATGATGCTACAGTAGTATCCAACAGGGGGTGTGAAGTTCGTCAGGACAATATCGAAATACTGGAACCACCGGTCTTTTCGATTGATGCTTCGGCTCCCCCATTTAGTTGTGTGCCCGGGGCGAATCAGTTCAGCTCCACCACTATTACAGTTTCGATCGTGGACCCCGGAACCGCAGCAGGTGGATACCAGTATAGTATCACCGGTTTTTCGAATTACCAGTCCTCGAATACTTTCGAGGTGGTCGATAATGGATCTCCACAAACCATAACGGTCTACGCCATTGATGGGAACGGATGTCAGGATCAGGTGACCCTGCCGGTCATTAACCCTCCTACCAATGTGCTTCCCACGCTCAGTGTGGTTTCAGCACTTACATGTACAAATCCGGAGCAAGTCCGTATTGATGTAGTGGGAACAACCGATTTTACGGTCTCAATGGTCAACGGCCCGGGGGCTGTAACTCCAGTGTCCAACACACCTGGAGATTCCTTTGTGCTCGTAGACCTTCCTGTCGCCGGGGGATACTTATTGCAGGTGGTTGATAATATTGAAGGATGTAGTTATCCGTTACCGCTTTACGATGTGTCAGATCCTTTGTATCCTGATGTCACCATCAGCGAGGCGAATCCGGTACGCTGTGCGGTTCCCGGGGATGACGGGGCGCTTTTTATTGACGTAACCGACTATAGCGGGGT
>CAZEQO010000001.1:49930-60943 GCA_964514365.1 uncultured Robiginitalea sp.
AGGCATTCCTGATCGACACCAGCGGAAACCGGGTGCTTCCTGCTGCGGCTAGCGGAAGCTTCGACACGGCAAACTATCCGGATGCCAGCGGTGATCCGGCGCGAATTAACGGGCTCCGAGGTGGAAATTACGTGGTGGAGATTGCGACAACAGCGTCTCCGGGATGTCCCGGAATAAGTAATCTGGCTACCGTAAGAGCTCCTAACGGACCCCTGGTGCCAGTGGCCAATTCTGAAGGAAATGTGAGCTGTAATAACAATACAGGAATCATAAACGCCAATTCATCAGGAGGCTGGGATACGTCGCCGTATGAATTCAGGCTATTGAGGGATGACGGTTCAGGAACGTATGTAGAAGTTCAGCCGTTCTCCGTACAATCGCGTTTTGAAAACCTTTCCAGTGGGGATTACCGCGTTGAGGTCCGGGATATCGAAGGGTGTACGGAAACAACCGATATCACCCTGGATCCAATCCCACCGATTCTCGTGGAGATTCGCGAACCCCAGGGGCTGATTTGCCCAGGAGGGAATAATGCGGTCCTGGAGGCATATGACCCCGCATCGGGTGATGCAGTTACAGGAATTGCCGGAGCCTCAGGAGGTGTAGCCGGCGCAGGATATAAATACCAGCTCATTTACCTGGGTAGTAATGATATTACCGATGAGGTATCACGAAGCGGACTTCAGGACGACCCGACATTTATCGGCAGCAATGGGTTTGGGTACATCAGTGCGGGTTGGTATGCCATAGAGGTTTCATCGAGCTTCCAGTGTGTTGGAGTTTCTGCCCCATACTTTGTGGATCCCCCACCTGCCATCGTTCCCACCCTGGTGCAGGTTCAGGCTCCCGGATGTGGTGGCTTCGGGGAAATGCGGCTGACCGTTACGAATCCGGAAGCTGGCTTCAATTACGAATACCGGGCCGTCGGTGCCCCTGTTTCAGATCCGTTTATTTCGATGGGTGTGGGTATTAATGCCGTATTGATTCCAGGAACTCCGGGGTTCTATCAATTCGAAGTGCGAAAGGTCAATGCAACCAATGCCTGTGATGTGGTTACCTCTAACGGACTTACCCTTATCGATGCCCAGGATCTGGATCTGGTGGTGAATTTACCCGATGATATTTCTTGTGCCAGTGAATTAGATGGCCGAATTGAGTCCTTCGCTTCAGGAGGTGTTGGGAATAACAGCTTTTTCCTCTTCAGGGGCGATCCGGGGAATCCGTTTAGTCCGAATCCCGGAGCTGTTGTGGTGCGCGGACCACAACCCGATGGCACTTTTGAAGGCTTATCCGAAGGGACTGATTATTACGTCGCTGTGATTAGCGGAAGCACTTGTAGCGATGTGGAAGGACCGCTGACCATTGTCCGGCCCGATCCGATCACTTACCGCATAAGCACTACTCAAATTACATGTGCGGGAGAGGCTGACGGTACCGCCACAGTAGAAGTTACCGGCGGGGGACAGGGACTGATTCAGTTTGCCATTGAACCGAATTTCAGCGAATTCTTTACGGATCCTGCCACTCCGGGCGCGTATACCTTTACCGACCTGGAAGGAGCCCCCTTCCCGGGCAGGGAATACGATATCCTTATTCAGGATGAAAACGGATGTTCCGAGATTACCACAGTGCGGATTATTGAACCCGAACCCCTGGACGCGGATTTTACGACCAGTCCTGAGACGTGTATTGGTTTCGCAGATGGATCTGCCCAACTCACGGTGAGCGGGGGAACTCCCTTTACAACTCCCGGAGGAATTAGGTATTATGAAACCAGCCTGAATTCTTCCGACCCCGCAGATTATGTGAGGAATGACAACTTGTTCTTTGATAATCTGGAAGGGGGAGAGTCTTATGTGGTCTTTATCAGGGATTCGCAAGGGTGTACAACCAATGTAATCATTCCTATAGAGATCGGTGTGGAACTCAATGCAGAGGCCGTGGTAGACTACGGGTGTGACGGTATTTTCCCGTTCAGCACCACCCGTATTGAAATGGAGGACGACAGTGTTCTGGACCAGGTGCTCTTTGCCCTGGACCCTCTCGATCCTACTGATGCGATTACGGCATTAGCTGATACGACCCGGGAATGGGGTGATTTACCTGCCGGGGAGCACGTGGTGTACATCTATCACGAAAACGGGTGTACCAATATGGTCGAATTCACCATTGAGGCTTATGAACCACTCACCCTGGATGCCATGCAGACCGGACCCAACGAGATTACGGCTACGGCCAGTGGGGGGTTTGGAGACTATGAATACTTCTTCCAGGGAGAATCTCAGGGAAGTATCAATGTATTCTACCTCAATTTTGACGCCATGGTCAATATTCGGGTTAGGGATCGCGAAGGATGCGAGATCAGTATAGACTTTCCGTTTGATTTCACCGGAATGGTCGACTTTCCGAACTTCTTTACCCCTGACGGAGACGGTATCAATGATGTCTGGGCGCCGCTCAACCGGGAGTTTTTCCCGAACATCGAGGTAATTATTTACGACCGGTATGGTCGGGTGGTAGCCACCCTGGATCAGGTTACCAATTGGGATGGAACCTACGATTCCAAAGAACTCCCATCCGGAGATTACTGGTATGTGGTCAATGCGAACGATAATGAAAAACAGCAATACGTAGGCCACTTTACCTTATTCAGGTGATGCCGGGCTGCAGTATTTCACCTTCTTTTTAGCGGGAGCGAACTGAAGGATAAAAAAGAACCTGTGAAGCGTAATTCACAGGTTCTTTTGTCTTAAGGCCATGCGCTGTAATTCTCAGGCGCTGTGGTTTCAAAAGGGGAGGAGGGGGCTCCTCTGATCAGTCCATGACCACACCGTCTTCCAGTATAACAGCGTACTTGTAACCGGCCCCGAAATCCTTATCCAAACGCACAACGGCCTGCATTTTTACAACATCCCCCGGTTTCACAGTGGCAGCGGAGGTGATGACAAAATCTTTCTCATCTGCGCTCCCGTCTTTCAGGTGGATCCAGTTGCGGTTGAGGATACCCTCATTAACTTTGGTACATGTCCCTGAAACTTCAACCCACTGCCCCTTGTAGGCCCCCGGATTATTCAGTACATCTGCAATTTGAACGGCGGTTGCATCTTGAACCCCATCCTGGCCCATCATCCCGGATTCCTCTGAACTCGCAGTTTCTTCGGGAGGTGAGGCGATGGATTTTACAGGCTTCAGGTTTTTAACCTGGGCTTCGGGTACAATCCGGGTGACCAGGTAAATAGTATCAAAGACCCGTTGCATTTCTTTGCTCTCGAAATCGGCGCGTATCAGGGCTTCATTATAGTAGTAAACAGCTCCTGTTTCAACCTCTGTGGGCCCGGTGGCCATCCAGTACTGGTGGTCCCCTTCGCTCACCTTCAAATAGAGGTATTTACTCGTGGGAACGGCTTCCAGGACTTCGATTTTGCGCATATCCATGACAACGTCTTTATGCGCATCCGCCATATTTACTTCGGTTTCAAGAGGTATAGGGTCTCCGGCATCAGGCCCGCCTTTACAGGCGATATTGGAGATTAACAATGCAATGCTGCAGAGGGACAGGATGTCCCCCACACTGGGGTATTTCATTTTCATAGCTATAAAGTAGTTAAGCGGCCTGGAGGGCGGCGTATTGGGTAACAAGTACTTCCAGGTCTCGAGAATATTGGAGCGTCTCGGGTTTCTTCAGGATTTTTCTCATGATCTGATTGACCAGGACGGTCACTTCATTCTTAGACCAGCCGTACCGTTCAGCAATACCAATCCTGCTCAAGGCCTTATATACTTGTTTTTTCCTCCTGGCCATTAGGTTGCGGAAAGGTTGCATTTCCTGCCATTGCCGATATTCAGACCACTCCTGGGCGATAATTTCCTCCACGTTTTCAATAGCGGCCCTACGCGCTTCGCGATTGGATTTCAATTGACATGCGATCGAATCCAGGTTATGTAGCAGCACCGATGTAGCGGATGCCAGGGCCGGGGCAAAATTACCGGGCACGGCAAGATCGATAAGCAATACGCTTTTATCCGTGGCAATTCCCTTATGTATTAACCCGGAGGCATGACTTACGGCGGATATAATAACATCGAATTCGCTAAGGTCATTCGCTATAAGCCTTTCCCAGGAAAAGGTGTTCACATTATGGGCCCGGGCGAGCTTTGCTGCTCTGGTTTCCGTCCGGTTGGTGATAAAAATATTCGGGTATCTGAATTTACTGTTGTATTTAAAGAGTTGTCTTACGATATCCCCGGCCCCGACAAAAAGGATTTTCTTTTCAGCGGCTTCACTTCCAAAAGTTTCGCCTATAAGCTTTAACGCCTTGTAGGCAGTAGAAGTCGTACCATCCCGGAACCCGGTTTCATTGCTCACCCGCTTGTGTGTTTTAAAGAGGGTTTGCATACTGCGCTCCAAAAGGGAACCCTGCATGCCGGTCTGCAGGGAATAGTGGTAGGCCTTGCGAATTTGGTGAATGATTTCTGCATCTCCCATAACAGAGGATTCGAGTCCGGCAGAAACCTTTAGAAGGTGCAGGACGGTGTCCTCCGTGCGGTCGCTATCCCTGAAATCAGTCACATCAACTTTATTGACGTCTCCCGTGACATGTTCCAAGAGGAAATCCCTGACGGATGACGCATTTGTATTTACGGATTCAAAATACAATTCCGTCCGGTTGCAGGTCACCAAAATAAGGAGGGAACACAGGTCCGGAAAGGCCATTTGAAGGGCTTTGGCGACTTCCTGCTTTGCCGTATCGGACAGGTGAAAGCGCTCCCTCCGGGCTACCGGGGCTGTATGGTGTGAAATGCTGATATATCGTAATCTCGTATCCATAGGATGGAACACGTTTGTTTAGAAATTCGGTTTAATCCAATTTAAAATCGTTTGCAATATCCTGTGTTATTGCTTCAACGTCCTCATATAGTTTACTATCAGCCAGCGATCTTCGTCATCCGGCATTTTTTTGGTGTATTCCGGCATGTCACCAAAACCAAAGGAAGTTTTATAAAACAATTCGCCGTCTGTCTGGGCGTGATATTCTTCAGAAGAAAAATCCCCCAGGTCTCCTTTCAGGCCTGCAGCTTTCTTACCGTCTCCATAGCCCTCTTTTCCGTGACAGGACTGACAATGCTTTGAGTAAAGCGCTTTTCCTATGTTCAAATCCGCTGTCGGATCTGTTGGGTTTTTCATATTCACATATTTTTCCGGCACTACCCATTCATCCTGCTCAGGGGTTGTAAAAGCGTAAAACGCCAATGCGAGAAAGGCTAACGGCAAAAGGATTTTAATTGTTTTCATAAGTCAATTTTTAGCGATTTTATAAATATTAAAAAGTAAATAAAAGATAAGTCCCCAGGAACCAAATACGAGGAGCCCGGTAAAAAATAGGATAAATAAAGGGGTACGGCTACTGCGTCCCCACAATGTGCGTTGGTCATAGGTGCTGGAATGGACTATCGGAGTGCCTACAGGGGCATCCAGTTGGGCTTTCACCGTACCGTAGTCGTCGTTTTCCTGGATTACCACTTCCATGGCCAGATTTCCGTCCTTCCCGGGAATATCTCCGGGAATTTCCACATTAATGCTCCCGGATTCATCGGTCATCAGGAATTCTTCACTAACCACAAGGGGTGTGAACATCCGTTCCACCTGTACTTTGATCAGGGCATCGGCGATAGTGCTGTCCAGCACTTTGTCCTTTAAAGTCGCTTCAATATAATTCAAGCTGTCTTTTTGAACGAGTTTAGCGCTGAGAACGGCATCCCTGAACTCCACACTGCTACTGGCTTTCCTGAAGGTTTCATTGCCGGCGAATGCTGCACCCACAATGTAGAGCCCTGTCGAATCCGGTTGAATGGCTTCTATTCCCTTGAGGGTAAACTGTGCTTTACCTTCAGGGCCGGTAGTCGTGGTTCCCAAAGGGAATTCCTCCCCATCTACTTCATAGTATATCTCGAGTTCAGCGTCCGGGACCGTGACGTTGGTCTTATCGATCCTGGCGGAGGTCTGAAAATCCAAATACACGGGCCCGTCCATTACCTTGGTATAGCTGGTCGATAGTCGGAGGCGCTCTTTATCCTGAGCCATGCCTGTCTGAATGCAAAACGCAAGCAGGACACAGGTAAATCCCTTGAGCATCGCGTGCATATTATTTAAGACTCCCTTCATATTGTAGCCTTTTTTTCTTTACTTACCCGTTCTGCTTCCTCCTCGGCAAGCCGGTCGATTGACATTACCGGGACGTAACGCACCAAAAGGGTGATAATCATTAGTGCCATTGCCAGGGTGGCCGAAGTAATCACCCACTCATGCAAACTTGGAAAATAATGTCTCCAGGACTCCGGTACCCCTTGTATGGGGAGATAAGGGTGCAGGAGGGTAGGCGTTACGATTAGGTATCTTTTCCACCACGAACATATCACCACAACTACGGCAATGTAAAACATGGGCTTGGGTTTTCTGAACCTTTTAAAAATCAGAAGGATGGCAGGAAGAACCAGGCCGATAAGGGTGACGATCCAAAAGGGGATCGCGAAATCGCCTCTCAGGAGTGTTTCAAGGTGTTCGCTTTCCCCTTTTTTCGCTGTAAAGAGGGGAACCAAGTACTCGTTAATATTGAAGTATAAATAAATGATACACGCCAGGTTAAAGAGTTTTCCCATCTTGTCGAAGTGGTATTCCGTAATATAGGACTCCAATTGCTTGTTCCTCCTTACGATATAGACCACACTGACCAGTGCTCCGATGCCCGCTACCATCGCCCCTGAGATAAAATATGGGGCAAAGTTGGAACTGTCCCATCCCACCCGGTAGGTAGTCGAAAACAGATAGGCATCGATGGATTCCAGGATAAGCCCTAAGGGGATAATCATCAGGGCCAGCAGGTGTACCGATTTGTTCTTGAGCTTTAACTGCTCTTTTGTCCACTGCCACTTCACGGCAAAAAAACCGTAGATCTTACTCAGTCGTTTGTTATTTCCCTTGTAATGATCCCTTAGAATGGCGAAATCCGGTATTAATGGGAAATAGAGCAGTAACAGACTCACGACGATAAAAGTGGGGATAATAATTACATCCCAGGTGATGGGAGACTGCAGGCGGGCATGGATAAAGAGATTTAGCATGCGGTCCGGCCGGGCCATATCTATGACAATGGTGATCCCTGCCATAATAATACAGGCGAGGGCGACAATTTCAGCCAGGCGCACAAAGGGCCTCCTCCATTCGCTTTTGGTAAGCCGCAGCACAGCAACCACTATGGCACCGACAAAACTGGTTGCCACAAAGAAGACAAAGTTGGAAATATAAACCCCCCATAAAACATAATCACGCATGTTGGTCACAACCTGCCCTTCTATAAGCTGGTCGATATAAGCCACAACACCAGCCACGATAAGCAGAATGAGGAACCCCATCCAGAGCATACCGCCCCTGTTGAATTTCTGTGGGCCAACATCTTTTATGAACTGATCGTATTTACTCATGACTCGTCTGAGTTTTCTACAGTGGCGTCAGGTTTTTCAACCGACTGGAACTCGTTGTAATTTTCAAGGCCTTCCTCAAATGAAAGACGGTCTTTTGGCGGCAGGTAATACACACTTGGCTCTGTTCCCAGATCTTCAAACATCCGGTATCCTGCATTTTCTTCCAGAAGTTTGCTAAGGCGCACGGTTTCGTTTCCGTTGGTTACCACATCCTCATTTTTGTCCCCAAAATAAAAGACCCCATTCGGACAGGCAGTGACACAGTGGGGGAGTTCCCCCTTTTCAGCCTGGTGGGGGCAGAAGTCACATTTGTCGACCGTCCCCTTAACACTGGGCATACCGGCGTGTTCCGGACTGTGCATTTCTTCAACCATATCCATATTCATCTCAAACTCCTGGTTGGGCTCATTCCAATTGAACACCCTGGTGGAGTAAGGGCATGCGGCCATACAAAACCGGCAACCCACACAGCGATCATTGTCGATCAGCACCAGGCCGTCTTCCCGCTTAAAGGTTGCGTCTACCGGGCATACCGTCACACAGGCAGGCTGGTCACAATGCATACACATAGTAGGCAGCCAATAAGGGGCTGTATCCTCGGTTTCCTGCATTTTGTACACTTTCAGCCAGGCATTGTCGCCGGTCACAAAGTGATGTTTATTGCAGGAGCGCTGGCAGGCCAGGGCGTTTTGGCATTTCGCCAGGTCCACCACCATAGTAAATTTACGCCCGGGAATTCCCCGTCGCACGTTATGCGTTACATGGTCCAGGTCCATCTCTTCAATATCCATAGGGTCCACCTCAATGATGTTCCCATCGGTATCCATCAGTTCCATGGTCTTGCCGGACGGATCTTTTGATTCAAAGGCGAAGCCCTCCTTCAGATGCGTGAGCGCTGCTCCTCCAACAATGGAGGCAAGCCCGAGTTTCCACCCGTTATTGAGAAATTTTCGTCTTGTATCTTTCATTTGATCGTCCATAATTCAAAATACTACTGATTTTTTTTGTCCTTATCCAACCAACTGAGAAGTTCAGCATTGCTGATTTTCTTTTTGATAACATTGGATTTTTTCAGACTGCTTACCTTAACCCGGACTGCCGTACCATCAGGTTTTAGCAGGGTTTTATAGGCTGATGAATCTTCCTGCTTTTCAGATTCAGCGGCCTGAACCGGGAGCAGTGGCAAAAGAAGCCCTGAACCCAGGATAGGCAGAAACTTTCTTCTATCTATACCTTTTGGATTTTTTGAGTCGTCTTTCATGTAATCTTAGAAATTATACAGTCGTGTTATGGTAAAGCCCAGCAGTATGTTTCGCGTGCCTTTGAAAAAATTGTATTCGTTATAGAAGTAATTGGCCTGGGGCGTAATTCCGTTCAGACTCGATAAGTATACCTGAAAGGCGTGGGATGAGGTGACGAATTCTGCACCTATACTGAAGCCAGGTTCAGGGTAGTTATAGCCATCAAAGTCCGCAAAGGGCATACTGTACTCCATAGTGATGGCGGTCCCGGGGGTGATTTTATAACGCCCGCCAAATGCCAGTCCAAAAACATCGTTGTCCTGTCCTTCCTGCACCAGGTTAAAGTGGGAAACACTCCCGGCCACCTGCATGGAAAAATTGGGGGAGAACCTTCTTGAGATAATCAGCTGGTGGAAAAAGGAATACCGGTGCTGGTCGAGCGCAAAATTTTCCTTTTTACGGGCATCGACTACAAAGTTCCCATAGTAACTTACATTAACAGGAACCCTGCCCGAACGGGTCTGACGAAGCAATCCGACTTTCCAGTTGAAGTCCTGTAACCTCCTCAATTTTTCAGTACCGATACCTACCTGCAGGCGTTCGTGTATTGTATAGGTGAGGCCAAGTCGGATATTCGCGGCCCCCCAAATACCCAAAGCGTCATTTTCGCCACCACCAATAGTACCGAAACGGTGTTGCATTACAGCTTCAAGGGTATTTTTTAAATAAATTTTATCCGTTGGATTGTCAATTAGAAAACTGCTTTCAAAGGCCGGGCGCTCAGGCTTATCAACAACCTCTACAGTGTCGGCTTCGGTTTCCTGACCTATTAATGTCAGGGGTGTGCAGCACAAAATCAGAAAGAGAAAATATAGTGGTCTCATCTTTGAGGTTCTTAAGGTTAGTTATTCCAGAGCACCCCGGTCGATCCAGGCTTCTATCAGGTCCAGTTCACTGTTGGTCAGGTTTATGCCAACATTCGGGTGATTTCCATTTCCGGGGAGGCGCTGGTAGAACAGGCTACCCGCTCCGTTACCCACCTCTACATAATCGGGGACCAGGGCGTCATACGCATTTTCCTCCCTTAAATCAGGAGCAGGCTCCAATCCATTATGGCACTGGACACAGTTGTATTTCGTAATAATTGGCTGCACGTCCTCGGTGTAGGTGATCTCATCTTCCGGTGGCGGAACCAGATCTTCCTCTACCGCTGTATCGTAATAGCAGGCTGTGGTGCAAAGCAGCAGGCAACCGGCCAGGAACTGAAGTGTTTTTTTCTTCATTGCGTATGATTTATAAGTACCCTTAAGTATGCGGGAGTAGCCGATAACTCTCTCGCCACCGGGGCGCCATATTGAGAAACGACATCCCGGTGCAGAAAGTTCAGTCTTATTCGTTCTGGAGAGCTTCGATGGAATTCTTCAGTAAAGCCCTGGTATAATTGGGGTTGTGAATACCCTGGCTTTGATCTTCCAAAGCGGATTTGTAATTCCATGCGGCCATGGCGGCCACATCGGAGAAAATTCCGCTATTCGAAGTGGTACCGTCTTCTTGTATGATACCTACTACGGTTGACCCATTCGGAATGATGTTGCCGTCGGCGTCTTCATCAAATCCTTCTCCTTCTACGGATCGAAGTAACGCAAGCAGGGTCGCCATATCCGCGTCGAAGCCGGACAAGCCTTCCGGAACGCCACTTGGGTGGCACTGAATACAAACGGCCTCTACAGGAGCCCAGGAGTGACCTCCTTCGTCTGCTGCGGAAGCATCTCCCATATGGCATTGCACACAGGACGATCCGGAGCGGTGTGCTGCAGAACCTGGTGAATCATAGGCTAAATCACCTGGAATCTCAGCACCCAGGATCCCTTCGAGCATTGTGGATTGGGGCCCGTGGTGTGGTCCGAACCTCGAAGTGTTTACTACGTAGGTGCCATCTGCGTTTAGGGCTGGAATTTCATAACTGTCCCTTGGCTGGTGACAGGATATACAATTGTTGCTGGCATCCCCGAAGTCCAGAACGATGCTCGGAGCGAGTACCAGGCCCGTAGGGTCCGGATTTCGCAAGGCATAATCGGGTCCGTCATTTTCGAAGTCAAACGTACGGTGGCTATCATGGCAGGTGTTACAGGTTATTGTATTATTGCCACTGAAAGGACCTTCGGCCGCTCCTGTTTCAACAAATTCAATAAAACCTGCACTACCGTGACACTGTGCACAACCTACCCTGTTTTCAGCAAAGCCCACAGAGCCGGAGGCGTGAGCGGAAAGCGCAAAGGCTTCAAAAATAGGT
>CAZEQO010000001.1:60993-62554 GCA_964514365.1 uncultured Robiginitalea sp.
CACTCCATCTGTACCATCTATACCGTCTATACCATCTGTACCATCGGCTCCGGGAGGTCCTGGTTGGGGATCACTGGTACAGTTTACAAACAAGAATGCTGATGCCAGAATCATCAGTAGCCCAAAAAGCTTGTTAATTTTCATAAGGTGTTTTTTTAATTGGTGGTGCATGTATTTCAAATATGTTAAAAATTTATTAAATACTAGCGTAAGTAACAAATGTTACCGACCGATAAACATGATTTTTATCAGGATAGCTAAAAATTTAGAGTGATTCTAAATAATTAAGCCCCAAATATGTTGTTGGCTCGTGTTGTTTTTCAGTTTTCGATATATGGAAACCTGGCAGATTTGCATCCAAAAAAATTCCCGGTCAAATTCACCAATTAAGCTTCCGGAGTTTTAGGATTATTATATATTTGCTGGCCGAAAGAAAAGGGAGCTGAGTTTCTTTCGGAATTATAATTTCGAGTGATTTTGAGGAAGGCCCTCGTACGAGTTGGCCCCTCGCGGAAAAAGGTCCACTGGTCCGTTTTCAGACGCTCGGATCGGGATGTAGTTCAGCCTGGTAGAATACACGCCTGGGGGGCGTGTGGTCGCTGGTTCGAATCCAGTCATCCCGACGAAACACCTGTTAAATGGTGGTCAAAGCACTGTCAACTGACTGATTGACAGTGCTTTTCATTTTTATTGATTTCATTTGATTTCATTTGATTCACCGCTTCTGGTGTATCATTCGGTGAATCAACCGGTACAATTCTTGAGCATAATTTTGTCAGTGACAAGGCTGACAGGGGTCGTTTGCAAACGCGATTTGTTAACCTTAAACGATTTCTATTATGCCCGATTACAACCCGCCCAGTATTTTGATGTTCGTCCGCAGGCCGCGGAAATTCCGAAACAAGTTTGTCATTTATGCCCGCATCACCGTCGATGGCAAGCGGGCTGAAATCAGCCTGAAACGTTTGGTAACCATCGGGTTATGGGACGATGCCAAAGGAAGGGCTATCGGCAACTCCAACGAGGCCCGCCAACTCAACGGTTATCTTGATGAAATCTACCTGCAAATTATGCAGGCCTACAAGGAGCTTTTATCCCAGGGGAAGGTCATTACCGCCCGGGCCATCAAAGCCCGCTTTACGGGGGCCGATGAAGAGCACAAGACCCTGAAGCAGCTTATCAAATACCACAACACCACCCAGACTTCCGTGCTGAAGCCCGGAACCATGAAGAATTACTATTCTACGGAAAAGTATCTCGACCGGTTCTTGCTCCACCAACATAAGACGTCAGACATCGAGCTCCGGCAATTGAACTATAAATTCATTACGGATTTTGAATTCTACATCCGGAATTTCAAATCCCCACGCGCGCTTAAACCGTGCACCACCAACGGGGTGATGAAGCACCTGGAACGGCTCATGAAGATGGTGAACCTGGCCGTGCGTTTGGAATGGATTGATAAGGATCCATTCCGAAACTACCGCCTGAAGTTTCAGAAGAGTGAACGGGTGTACCTCACTGAACGGGAATTGCGACTCATTGAAGAAACCACCTTTAA
>CAZEQO010000002.1:0-1658 GCA_964514365.1 uncultured Robiginitalea sp.
TTGTTCCACCTCCCTTTTGTCAAGACGGTCTACATCTCAGGAGATTTTATAGCCCTGGAACGTTTTGACATCGTTTCCTGGGAGGATGTACGGGATGCTGTGGCCCAGCAACTTGTCGAATACCTCAACGAGGGGGGTATTGTGGTACAGGAAGGCAAAAAACAACCCCGGGAAGCGGTGACCGTTTATGCGGAAGTCACCCCAAACCCGGCGGTCATGAAATTTGTGGCTAATAAAAAACTGGTTCCGGCAGTCTATGAATTTAAAAATATAGATGAAGCCAAAGATTCCCCCCTGGCCCGGAAACTCTTTGAACTGCCCTTTGTCAAAGAAGTCTTTATGGATCTGAATTACATTTCCGTATCCAAATACGAAGTGGCCGACTGGAATGAGGTGACCCTGGAGGTACGGGAAATGATTCGCGACTTCCTGGCCGAAGGGGGCCAGGTACTCGCCCCGGGGGCCTCGCCTGTTCAAAGGGGAGAAGATACAGTTTCCATGGCCTCCAACACAGATTTGGACTCTACCTCCCAGGAGATTATAAGCATCCTTGACGAATACGTTAAACCCGCCGTGGCCAGCGATGGGGGAAACATCGTTTTTCAGTCCTATGACCCGGATAGCAAGGAGGTGCATGTCATTCTCCAGGGGGCCTGCAGCGGATGCCCTTCATCTACATTCACACTGAAGAACGGGATACAGACTATGCTCCAGAATATGATGGGCGAAAGAGTTGGGGAAGTAGTCGCAGTTAACGGCTGATAGCCTGCATTCCGATTGTATTTTACCTCAAAATTCCTTATTTTTAGGTGAATATAAATCAGAAACACTATGTCAGTTTTAAAAGTTATTGAAATCCTGGGAAATTCCGAAAAAGGATGGGAAGATGCAGCGGCCCAGGCTGTCGCTCATGCCTCGAAATCCGTTTCCCATATTCGTTCGGTCAATATCCAAAACCAGAGTGCTACAGTAAAAGATGGGAAAATTCACGAGTACCGTGTCAATGTCAAAATTTCCTTTGAAGTCAAATGATCTGAGACATTTTTGAAAAATTAAGCGCCCATTTCAGGCGCTTTTTTTTTAGTCCGGGGGGGACATCTATAAATCGAAGCAGCCCCATTTCCTTTTTTGAATTGCCCCGCCAGATGTAATTAAGTTTTCCAGGCAAGAAGGGGTATAACCCGGTAAAAATATACAGACCAGACTAAGCTTGGTCGCAACAGCCCTAAACAGAAACGCTATGAGCTCAAAGGAACCCAATGCACTGATTCACGAAAGTAGCCCTTACCTCCTCCAGCACGCCTATAACCCGGTGCAATGGGAAGGCTGGCATGACCGGACCCTGGATAGCGCCCGAAAATCGGGAAAATTAGTGTTGATCAGTATCGGCTATGCTGCCTGCCACTGGTGCCATGTCATGGAACACGAGTGCTTTGAGGATCCGGAAGTAGCTGATATAATGAATGTCCATTTTGTTCCTATCAAAGTGGATCGGGAAGAACGGCCCGATGTGGATCAGATTTATATGGACGCCCTGCAGATCATGAGTGGCAGCGGGGGCTGGCCATTAAATATCGTAGCCTTGCCCGATGGAAGGCCTTTTTGGGGAGCGACCTATGTCCCCAAAAAAGACTGGATTCGGGTGTTGATGCAATTGG
>CAZEQO010000002.1:1668-17758 GCA_964514365.1 uncultured Robiginitalea sp.
CAAACTCTATCGGGAGGACCCTGAAAAGGTAAAGGAATACGCCTCAGACCTGACTTCAGCCCTCGAACGGATCAATCAGGTCACCGGGGGGGGATCCCCGGACTCCGTTCCGAATCCCGAACAATTGGGCCAATGGGTACAATCCTGGAAAAAAGGTTTTGACCTTAGTTTCGGGGGGAAATTAGGGGCTCCGAAATTCATGACTCCTGCCCTCTATGAGTTTTTGATGCACTGGGGCTTTTATAGCAAGGACCCCGAGGTAGAAGATCATGTCCGGACTACCCTGGAAGGGATGGCCTACGGGGGCATTTACGATCAGGTCGGGGGTGGTTTTTCAAGATACTCGGTAGATCCCCGCTGGCATGTTCCGCATTTTGAGAAAATGCTCTATGACAATGGGCAGTTGTTAAGCCTCTACGCATCGGGTTATGCCCGTTTTGGCAACCCGGAATTCCGGCGAATCGTCACCCAGACAATCGCGTTTCTGCTTCGCGAATTGAGACATCCAATGGGTGGTTTTTACGCTTCCCTGGATGCCGATAGCCTGACGGATAAAGGCGAACTGGAAGAAGGAGCCTATTATACCTGGACTGAAAACGAACTCCGCACCATCCTTGAGCAGGACTTCGATTGGGTAAAGGAGTACTATAACATAAATTCTTTTGGGCACTGGGAAAACGGGAAATATGTGTTGGTGCGCAAAGTATCGGATAAGGAATTTGCCGCAAAAATGGAATGGCCCCCTGAGGTGTTGACTGAAAAAGTATCGGTAATTCAAAGGACACTGATGGATTTCCGGGAGAAAAAACCACGCCCCCGATTGGATGACAAGTTAATCACTTCCTGGAATGGTTTAACCCTTTCAGGCCTGTGTGATGCCTACAGGTATTGCGGGCTGCCCGAAGCCCTGGAGGAGGCACTGGAACTGGCCAGGTTTATCGATACAACCCTGAGTACGCCTGACGGGGGCCTGCTCCACTCGTATAAGGCCGGGGGAAATCCCGTAAACGGTTATCTGGAGGACTATGCCACCGTCATTCAGGGGTATATCAAATTATACTCTATCACCCGGGATTTTTCCTGGATGGAACGGGCCATGCACCTTACCCGCTACACTTTGGAATTCTTTTCAGCTCCCGACAAAGCCCTGCTGTATTTCAGCTCCAGCCAGGACAGGGCCCTGATTCGAAGGACTGTTGAGGTCAATGACAGCGTGATTCCTTCCTCAAATTCCACGATGGCTAAAAACCTATTCCTGCTGGGTGCCTTCTTTGCCGAACCTTCCTTTACGGAAAGGGCAACTTCCATGATCGCCTCCCTTCGGGATAAATTGGAGCAATATCCCGGGCAATACAGCAACTGGATGCATCTGGCCCTTTGGCTGCAAGAACCTTTTTATGAGCTCGTCATCACCGGACCGGAAGCTTTCGAAACCCTGGACAAACTCCAAACACATTACCTGCCCCACACCCTGCTTGCAGCCTCTCAGAGCGAATCGCAGTATCCTTTGTTTCAGCACAGGCATCACGAGACGGATACGCGTATCTTCCTGTGCCGACAGGGTACCTGTTTACAACCGCTGACAACAATCGAAGAAGCCCTTGGAGTTCTTTAGAAGGGTAATATTCGGAGTAATATCCTTACTTTTTTTGTTGGGTTTTTAGTAATTTCGCCCCTTTAAGTAAGCCATATAAATATTGGAAATGGAAGAACTAAGCGGATATCAGGAATTTCTCTCTAAAGCGATGGACTGGGTGTGGGAGTTTATGCCCAATTTAATTACTGCGGTGATTACCCTTATCGTCGGGCTCTGGGTTATTAAAATGATAAGCAAGCTTGTAAATAGATTCTTCCAAAAGGCCGACTACGACGAAACCCTGGAAACCTTTATGGAGAGTTTTATCAAGGCTATCCTGAAAATTCTCCTCTTTGTCCTGGTCGTTACCCAGCTCGGGGTTCAGTCCTCGTCCCTGGTCGCCATTGTGGGTGCCGCGGGCCTGGCCATTGGTCTGGCCCTTCAGGGTTCTCTGGCCAACTTCGCCGGCGGGGTCCTCATACTGCTCTTTAAACCTTTTAAAGTCGGGGATTTTATTTCTGCCCAGGGCGTGGACGGCACCGTCAAGGAAATTTCAATATTCACCACAAAAGTCAACACCTTCGGGAATCAGGTCGCCATCATACCCAATGGTCAACTCTCCAACAATAATATTATAAACTACAATTCAGAATCCACGCGTCGCGATAAAATCGATGTGGGCATAGGCTACGGATCAAACATCAAAAAAGCCAAGGAAATCCTTTTGGAGATCTGCGCTGCAGACAAACGCATCCTTAAAGACCCGGCACCCGAGGTCTATGTGGGGGAGCTGGCGGACAGCTCTGTGAATCTCACCCTCCGGTTCTGGGCCGAAAATGCAGATTTCTGGGCGGCCCATTTTCACGTAATGGAAACGTTGAAGGAGCGGTTTGATGCTGAGGGTATTGAAATTCCATTCCCACAACGGGAGGTTCACACCAAAACTTCTGCCTAGGGATTAATTCTTCGGCTTTTTTTTCTGAAGGATAAAGTCTTTGAGGTAAAAGGGTTCAAAGTAGGCTACATCTTCAAACCTTTCTTTTTGGAAACGGTCATTAGCCAACAGCCCTATTTCCCGGGACCCCGGCAGCAGGGCTGTGTGAAAGTGGAAATTGGGATGTGTAAGGACTTCCCGACATTTCTCAGCCCCGTTTCCCAGAAGGTGCACGGGGCCCTGAGAGGTCCATTTTGAAAAAGAATCCCCTGAGATTATTTCCGCACGTGTGGGTCCAATCTGCTTGTGTTCCGCATCAAAAACAGCCACATAAGCCTCCATTCGACGGGCATCCAGCATGGGAATGAGCACCCCTTCGGCCCCCTTAAATTGAAAAGCCATACTCTTTAAAGTCTCCACAGCAATCAGTGGAATATCCAAAGCAAAACAAAGTCCTTTGGCAGCGGCCACCCCAATACGCAGTCCGGTATAAGATCCCGGACCCTTACTGACCGCTACGGCTTCGAGGTCCGCCCAATGCAATCCGGCTTCGCGCATAGCCTCATCCATAAAAACATGGAGCAATTCCCCATGGGTATAATCGGGGGAAGGATCCTCCTTGATGGCGAGCAATTCGCTTCCCTGGTATACGCTGACAGAACAATTGGTAGAAGCCGTTTCCAGGCTGATAATTCGTGCCATAGGCTACAAAGATAACGACCTGACCGCATTGAAGCTGGTCAGGTCGTGAAAAATTAAGTGCCAGAGGATATGGAATCCTAGTTTAAAGTCAGGGGCAGTCCGAAGTAAAACTCGACAAGTTTTATTCTGAATATGTAATCGTATTTTGTTCGAATGACCTCTGCAGCGGCATTGTCTACCCTGGCCTGTGCTACCCCAAAATCAAAAGCATTGAGCAAGCCAACCTCGTAACGCTCTTTGGCGTATTCGTAGGAAAGCCTCCGGGCCTCGAGGGTTTTAACAGCCGCCTCGTAGTTCTTCGCAGAATTCTTGACGTCCACGTAGGCCTGGTTGATATTAGTCTCCAATTCCAGTTTGTCTTGTTCGAATTGCAGTTCGGCCCGCTCCAGACTTATCTCCGATCTTTTTACAGAATTCCGCACATTAAGGCCATTAAAAATGGGTACATTAATCCGTGCCCCATAAAATATACCATCATTGAGCCATAGCTGATCGCCAAAACTTACATCATCTCCCGTCAGGGGATCCCGAAATTCAGAGGAGTACCGTGTACTGTAGTTGAAAAAAGCTTCAAGTGTAGGCATATAGGCCCCTTTGGCAATTTTCACGTCCTTCTCAGCCAGGTCGACAAATGCCTCAGACGCCTTTATATCATTTCTGAAAGTCAGGGCCTTTTCATAAATCTCACGGGGGGAATTCATCAGCACATCCGATGGGGGAACATCGTACTCCTCGTCGGCTACATCAAAGTTTTCATAATCCGTAATCTGCAACAACTGGGCAAGCGAGATCCGGGACAGGAGGACCTGGTTTTCCCCATTGACGATCTGCTGCTCCTGAGAGGCTGCAGTTGCCTGGATTTCCAACAAATCCCCCTTGGGTAAAACGCCCTCCTCAACCTGTACCCTGGTACGTTCCAAATCCTGTTCAGTAGCTTTATACAATGCCCTCGAAACCTTTAGGGTTTCTTTATTGGAAATAATTTGCAAATAGGCAAGGGCCACATTGAGGCGAATATCATCTTTCAGATCGTCCAGGCGATACTGGTTGGCCAGTTTGTTCATGTCGGCCCTCCTGAGCGAATTGTAATTTCGCAACCCGTCAAAAAGGTTCACCGCTGCGGTGGTATTTCCTGTCGCCGTCTGTATCGTCGTATTGGTAGGCTGGTTGGTTGTAGGGTCAAAGGTAAGACCTGTGTTTCCCCCGGCCTGCAACTGGGCGTTAATATTAGGCAATAATCCACTAATAGCTTCTGATTTATCCAGTTCCGCATTTCTAAGGTCAAGTTCGGCCTGCTGGACGGTCAGGTTATTCTCAACAGCATAGATGACGCATTCCTCCAGGGTCCACTTTTTCACCTGGCCGGAAAGCATACCCAAACTGAGTAAGCAAAGTGCAGTGATGATTCGAAGTTTCATGATTCGTTTTTTGATAGTTACTATAATTGGTTATTCAGGATTGATGTCTCCGTCTTACGCGTCTTCTGTTTCAGCTTCCTCTTCCTCTTCACCTTTCTTTATAGGTTCTGTCTTGTTCCAGATTTTTATATCATCATCCATCTCCAGGCCGGATACGACCTCCACATTAACGCCATCTGAAATCCCAATCTCAATTTCGCGCCTTTCAAACTGCTGGTCTCCGGTAGCCACCTCCACATAGGGTTTGTCGGTTTCGCGGTCAAATTGTAACAAAGCCTCCGGAATGACCATGATATCTTCCTTCTTCTCGAGCGTCAGGGAGGCATTGGCACTATAGCCGGCCCGGATCAGAATGGAATCATTAACGGTAACATCTCCTTCAATTTTAAACTTTACGGCTCCTGATTCTTCAATCCCTTTTGGTGCGATAAACTTTAGCGTAGCGTCGAAGGTCTTATCATTAATAGCCCCCAGGCTGATCTCCAGCGGCATTCCCACTTCGAGTTTACCCACTTCGCCTTCATCCACCTGCCCTTCAAAAATCATTTTTCCAAGATCCGCAATAGTCGCAACGGTCGTACCGTCGTTAAAGTTATTAGCAAGAATAACCTGGTCTCCCACTTCTACGGGAATTTCCAGAATGGTTCCCTGGACGGTGGCCAGAATATTGGTATTGGCGTTGGTTGCCCCTCCAGCTGAACCTTTGAGAATAATCTGGTAGTCGACCTTCGCGTTCTTCAATTCCTGTTCGGCCTGATCGTATTGCAATTGAAGGTCCACAAAACTCTGGTTTGAGATCACCCCCCGATCGTAGAGTTTTTTGTTCCGGTCGTACTCAATTTTTATCGTATTCAATGCCAGTTCCGCATTTCGAACGCGTCCCCTCGCCTGGTTGAGGGCCTGTTCATTGGGAACGACGCGAATAGTGGCGATCAGATCTCCTATTTTTACATTGTCGCCTTCCTCTTTGAGGATTCTTTCGATAATCCCCGTGATTTGTGGCTTTATTTCGATCTCTTCCTGGGGAATTACCTTTCCGGTCGCGACCGTCTTCCGCTCGATGGTAGAGGTAAAAGGCGTTGTGGTTTCATAGGTAACCGCAGACTTCGAATTGGTCTTTATAAAATAGGTGGCGGCCCACAAGGCACCCAGTACTAATATCCCTATCAATCCGTATTTGACAAACTTGTTCATTTCAGTAGTTGGTGTTAATAATTGTTTTCGATTCGGTTATTATTCTTCGCGTAAGGCGTCAATGGGTTTTATGCTTACAGCCCTCTGGGCCGGGATTAACCCTATAAGGGTTCCCAATATGACCATAACCAAAAGGGCTCCGATAACCAGGGGAATAGGAACCGTGGGATTCGTATATGGGAAATCCGAATTGTCTTTGGTCAGATTATTGATCAGGTTCAGGACTCCTGCCCCTAAAATGATCCCGATTATCCCGGCGATCAATGTCAGGAATACAGACTCGAGTATGATCAGGGATCGCACTTCTCCGGGAGTTGCCCCCAGTGCCCTGCGGATTCCGAGTTCTTTGGTGCGTTCCTTAACCGAAATCAATAAGATATTCCCAATACCGATTACCCCGGCAAGGATGGTCGCCAAACCTACGATCAGGGAAAGAAAGGTAATGCCTTTGGCAAACCCGGTAATCTGGGCAAAAGCCTCACCCAGGTTAAAAGATCCTATAGCCCGCTCATCATCCGGGTGGACCTGGTGGATGCGCTTTAAAGTCCGTTTGACATCCTTTTCCACTTGCACTACATCGGCATCGTCGTAAGCCGCTATTGTAAAGTACTGGGCATTGTCTGCGGTATTGTATAATTTCCTGAAGGTGGCATATGGGACAATAATATCCCCATCAGTACCAAAAGGAGTTGTCTGGCTGAATTTCGCCACCCCGATCACCTTGAAGTAGACCCCGTCTATACGGATATACTGCCCGATTGGGTCTTCACCTTCGTCAAAGAGTTCCTGCTGGGTGCGCTCCCCGATGACGGCCACCTTGCGCTGACGGTCCATGTCCTCCTCGTTGATAAAGCGACCGTTATCAAAAATTTTCTGGGTGGCCATCTTGGCGATTTCCGGGAAATAGCCGTAAATAGGGTAATTATTGGACTTCAGGTTGTTGACCACCTGGGCCCCTTCCCCCCCAAAAACGCCTTTTGTATTGACCGGGGCGATATACTGGATGTCGGGCACGTTATTCCGGAGCGTTTCAGCATCTCCAACCTTCAGGCTGATGCTACGTCCGATCTTATATCCCGCATAGGGAATACTAGTGCGTTGTGACCAGGCGAACAAACTGTTTTTGGCTACGGTCTCAAAGTTCCGTTCAAAACCATTGTCCAGACCTTTGGAAGCCCCGGCCAGGGCGATGTATATAAAAATCCCCCACAACACCCCAATCACGGTAATGATCGTACGGGTCTTGTTCTTTCCGATAGAACCGAAAATCTCCTGCCAGGTATTTTTATCAAATAAAAACTTCATTATTCGTTCCTTAGGGCCACGATGGGTTTAATTCTGGCTGCCCGGCGCGCAGGGATATAACCGGCAAGTGCACCGAAAAATATGAGGATAATCGTTGCGAAAATGGCCACCCCTGTACTGATGTAAGGGCTGGTTATAAAATAATCATCTTTCAGGCGGTCTCCGATCCACTTCAGGAGTCCGATCCCGATCAGCATACCGACAAACCCGGATACCGTGGTAATAAAAACAGACTCCAGTAAAATACTGCCGATGACGCGTTTAGGCGTGGCGCCGATAGCTTTTCGGATTCCGATCTCTTTGGTCCGTTCCTTAACCACATACACCATGATATTACTGATCCCGATAATCCCGGCGATGATTGTCCCAAAGGCCACTACAGAAACGATCAACTGCAGTACCCCGGCAAAGTCCTGGTTTTGCTTTAAGTTATCCGCCACATTGCGGATAAAAAATCCGTTCTGATCTTCAGGACTGATAAATTTCTTATCCTTTAAAAAGAGCCTGAGGTTTTTTTCGAAGGCCATAGCCCCGGTATACCCCAGTTCCGGTTTAAACTGTACCACGATCTGCCCGATCTCATCAGTGTTTTTTTCAATGAGCTGGCGGGTGGTGTAGGGAATATAAATCTGCCGTTCTTCGTTATCCCCTCCATCGTCCTGGAATACCCCGACGACCTTAAAAACACTCCCCCCGATATCAATATACTTGCCTATGGCATTGCGTCCGTTAAAAAGATCGACTTCAACCAATCGGCCAATAACCGCATTCCGGGTCTTCTCTTCCACGTCCCGCTGGTTGATATACCGCCCCTGCATGATGATGGTCTTCTCTGCAAACTGTTGTCCCCAGTCCACGCCAATGGTCGTGTAGTCGTTTGATTCTTCTTTATACGTTGTAGTAGCCGTTCTGAAGATTCGCGGGGAGATATGCTCCACAAACATTGGGAAGGTTTCCTCAATATCGGTCAGGTCTGAATTATCAAATTCAATATTCCTGTTAGATTTATAACCTTTGTACGGTATGGAGGTTCGCCCCGGAAATATATAGATCACATTGGTGGCGTCGTCTCCGAAAAAATCATTAAAGGTGTTGACCAGTCCATTACCCATCCCAAACAATGTGATAAAAATAAGGATGCCCAACGCCACGGTAAACCCCGACAAAAAAGTACGCAGTTTATTTTTGCGCAATGTGATGAATATTTCCCTCCAGGTATCTCTACTGAACATATTTTGAAGCTCTTACCTGCTCAATTTTTTTGTCTTCTATGATTATCCCGTCTTTAAGGTGGACGATACGCTTACACATATGCGCAATATCTTCTTCGTGAGTCACGACAAGTATCGTATTCCCCAGGTCATTGATTTTCTGGATCAGGTCCATCACCTCGTAGGAGGTTTTACTGTCCAGGGCCCCGGTGAGCTCATCCGCCAGAAGGACCTTAGGTTCTGCCACCATCGCCCGGGCTACGGCCACACGTTGTTTTTGCCCCCCGGAAAGTTCACTGGGTAAATGGTGCGACCATTCTTTGAGCCCAACCTGCTCCAGGTATTTAAGTGACTTCTCCTCTCTTTCCTTTCGGCTTACCCCCTGATAATATAGCGGAAGTGCGACATTTTCCAAAGCTGTTTTATAGTTGATCAGGTTAAACGACTGAAAAATAAATCCCAGGAATTTATTCCTGTAATTAGCTGCCTTGGTCTCATTGAGGTTTTTAATCGGTAATCCATCCAAAATGTACTCCCCTGAGTCTGCTACATCCAGCATCCCCAGAATATTCAGTAAGGTAGACTTTCCGGAACCTGAGGACCCCATAATGGCCACGAGCTCCCCTTCTTCGACTTTAAAGTCAATTCCCTTTAAGACATGCAGGGAGTTGCTGCCCATTTGATAGGACTTGTGAAGATCTTTAATTTCAATCATGGTTAGTTAGCACTTTAAGCGGCTGTGGTAGTTAGACCGCGAAGTTGTTAAAATGTTACAAGGGATACACCAAATTTTATGTTAAATCAAGTGTTATGCCCCTGACTCCTCCGGTGCAAGAGCGTTCCAAACCTTAATGGCATCTGCTTCATCGAGGCCGGATTTCACTTCTACATAAATCCCATCGCTCACACCGAGCTCGAGGTCCCTGCGCTCAAATTTCTGGTCGGAGACCATCACCTCCACAAAAGGTTTTTTGGTTTCTTCATCGAATTGGACCAGGGCTTCCTTCATAGCGATCACGCTGTCCGCCCGATCCAGGATAATCGAGGCGTTGGCACTGAGGCCTGCACGTATAAAAACGTTGTCCTGTTTGGTAAGGGTCCCCTTAATTTCAAACTGGATGGCCCCATTTTCAGCCTTTCCCTTTGGCGCAATATAATCCAGTACTGCAGGAAACACTTTGTCCTCCAGGGCGCCTACCGTGATTTCCAGGGGCAGGTCCTCTGTTATTTTGCCCACTTCAGATTCGTCTACCTTACCTTCGAAAATCATTTTGTCCACATCGGCAATCGCGGCAATAGTGGTTCCCTCGTTGAAATTATTGGCTTCAATTACCTGGTTACCGACTTCTACTGGTACTTCCAGGACCATGCCGCTGACCGTAGCCCGGATTAGGGTATTTGCCGCACTGCTCAGTCCGCTTGTCGTCCCGGTAAGCACAATGTCGTAACGTTTGTTGGCTGCAGACAATCCCTGTTTGGCCTGGTCGTAGGACACCTGTGCACGGTCCATATCTGCCTGGGAAATAACCCCCCGGTCAAAAAGCTGTTTCTGGCGCTGGTAATTTCGCTGCTGGTCCGCCAGCGTAATTTTAGCATCCTCAATAGCATTTTTGGAATCATTCAGCGCATTGAGGTTGGGGACGACCTTTATTTTAGCAATCAGGTCTCCGGATTTTACCGAATCCCCGCCTTCCACGTATATCTCCTCAATTACCCCGGAAATATTGGGCTTTATAAGCACCTCTTCCAACGGCAGGATACTCCCGGTTGCCACAGTCTTCTTCACGATGTTTTGGCGCGAAGGCATTTCGGTCTCATACACTACCGGGTCCTCGGCATTTTTCTGATAGAGGTAGTACATCGCTCCTGAGAACGTTACCAGGATAAGTATCAGGATGATTAGGGTAACAGATTTTTTCATTTTAGTCAGTCTTTAGTATACAATTGTCGGTCTTTAATGATTTTCTATTCGGTCCTCAGGGCATCTATGGGCTTTACCCGGATTGCACTCTGGGCGGGTATGAATCCCGCAAACAAACCTGAAATAATGAGAATGGCCAGGGCGACCACGATGACCCCAAGGTTGACGCTGGGGTTGGCAAACATGTCCACAGGTCCACTCATATCCAAAATCGCATTGATCCCATAAATAAACAGCGCTCCTACACTAATACCTGCCATTCCTGAAATAAGAGTCAGAAAAATGGATTCCAACAGAATCTGCTTTCGGATACTCCAGGGATCCTCTCCAAGCGCCCTTCGTATGCCAATTTCCTTGGTCCGTTCTTTTACTACGATCAGCATGATGTTACTCACCCCGATAATCCCGGACAACAAAACCAGGATGCCGACGAAGTAGGCTATAAATCGCATGGCCCCGAATAAACTCTCAACGCGGTTGAATTGTTCAAAGAGATCGAAATACCCAATGGCGCGCTGGTCCTCCGGGTGTACCCGGTGTTGAGCCTTTAAAAAACTGACAATATCCTCTTTCAGGGAGGAAATTGAAGTCTCGTCCTGGGCGGTGATTGCCATCCAACCCACATTATCTGCCCGGTTAAAGGCCTGGGAAAATGCCGTAAAGGGAACGAATATTTGCTTTTGGCCCTCTTCCCCATTGCCGTCGTTTGAGCTTTTCCTATAAGTGCCCACAACGACGAAATTGACTCCCTGGATTTTGATATAGCTCCCCAGGATCTCTTCCCCGGCTTCATACAGCTCCCGTACGACACCCTGGCCAATAATTGCCACCTTCCGCCTCTGCTCAATATCGTTGTGGTTGATAAATCTTCCCCGGGTAATAAGCATGGGCTCCTGTTCGATAAACTCAGGGTAATCCCCGTACACATTGTAAGCCCCGGCCTGTATCCCCCGTACAACATTGTTGGTGCCCTGAAATCCTCCCAGTTGATTCCGGGGAGAGATAAAACGCAGTTGCGGGAAATTCTCGCGCAAAAGGCTGACATCCCTGATTTTAAAATTGAAATCCCGATCCTTGGGCAGTCCATCGTAGGCCCTTGTGGTACTCCGGGTCCAGATAAACATGGTATTGGTGGCAATATTGTCAAAATCCGAGCGAATCCCGTTCTCCAATCCCTTCCCCGCAGCTAACAGGATGATGAGAATAAGGATCCCCCAAAAAACGCCGAAAGCCGTCAGTATAGTGCGAAACCAGTTTTTGGTCAGCACCTCCAGTATTTCCTTCCAACGATCTCTGCTAAACATGATTTAAGACTTCAATTTGGGTCTCCTGGTTTTTATTCATCTCTCAAAGCGGTAATCACTTGTACATTGGCCGCTCTCCAGGCCGGGAAGAATCCCGCTATGGTACCCGCCAGGACGAGTACAAAAACCGTGGTCAGGGCTACATTTAGGTCCACTGATGGATTCATGATATAGTCGACCTCTACATGGGGCCCGATTATTTCCAGAAGGGACATACTAAGGATCAAACCGAGAAATCCTGAAAATGCAGTGATAAATACCGCCTCGTGAAGGATCATTCCAATAATGGACCAGGGTTTGGCTCCCAGGGCTTTGCGAATACCGATTTCCCGGGTGCGTTCCTTCACCACGATAAGCATAATATTGCTTACCCCCACAACCCCGGCGATGATGGTACAGATTCCAACAAACCAGAAAAACAATTTGATATTCCCGGTTAAGGAATAATAGCGTTTGGCCTCTTCCAGGGCACTCCAGACTTCCAGGGCGCTGTCATCCTCAGGATGCACTGTATGCACCTGCCCGAGGTACTCTTTGAGCTCCTCCTTAAAGACCACTGCTTCTGCCACAGCCTGATCAAAAGTTTCAGCCATGGGCAGGGTATAGGACATATTGCTAATCCGGTCTCCTCCATTAAATACCCTTTGGGCAGTCGTCAGGGGGATATACAGCGTTTCTTCTTCCCGTTCCCTTTGCTCTTTGAAGACCCCTACAATCTTAAAAGGAATCCCGGATATATCTACAGACTCCCCAATAGGCGAATCCAAATGCCCGAATACATCCTTTTTGATTTTGTTCCCGATCACGATAACCTTAGAAGTATTGACAAGGTCGCTGTAATTGATAAACCGGCCTTCGGAAACCCTGGAGTTCTCGATAAACTGGAAATCCTCATGTACCCCGCGAACCCCGTAAACCAGCGCCTCGTTCCCATAGGTTATACTCACATCCCGAACAAAAATCCGGGCGGAATTATATTCGATCCTGGAAGTATTCTGGTTGGTCCAGTTGCTGTAATCCTCGTTTCTCAGTTGGATTCTGCGCCCGGGGTTCAGGCCTTTAAACTCTTTTGAAGTGATTCCGGGCCAGACCCAGACGGAGGTGGAGGCGTCCTGTTCGAATTCATTTGCAATCCCATTGCGCATGCCCTGACCAAACCCCAAAAGAATGACAAGTATAAAAATCCCCGATGCTACGGAGAGTCCGGTAAGAAAAGTGCGCAGTTTGTTTTTCCGAATAGTTTCGAAGATCTCCTGCCATCTCTCGAGATCAAACATAATGGGTTAGTGTTTTGATTGATGATGAATCGTCAGTTATGCTGTATAAGAGACTGACTGGGGGCGGAATTGTTACAATTTACAGTCCTAAAAATTGTTAATTTTCAGGATTTCATCTTGCGGTAAACAATAAAAATAAGTGCGCCAACCATGATATAAGGTATGGCCATCAGGTAGACAATCCCGTTATTGATACCTTCAGCCACGGCGTTGTCCCCGTTGCTTTCCAAAACGGCCCGGCACATGGCGCACTGTCCGAGTGCGGGCTTTATCCCCATCAAGAGGAACGCGGTTATAAAAAGGAGGTATTGAATTTTTTTTCGCAACATCAATAAGGGTAATAAGGTGAAATCATCAGGTAAACCACAACTCCGGAAACCGCCACATAAAGCCATACAGGAAAAGTAATTCGCGCTATTTTCCGATGTCCCTCAAAATCTTTGAGATAGGCCCTGGCATAAGTTCTCAGTACCAGGGGGATAACCACTATGGATAAAAAAATGTGACTGATAAGGATAAAGAAATAAACATACCGGAGCACCCCGGTCCCCCCATAGGAAGTAGAATCAGATGTCATATGATAGGCCACGTACATAATGAGAAACAAGAGGGAAAGAGCAATACAGGTAGTCATCAACTTTTGATGCAATCCCCGGTTCCCATTTTTAATGGCCCAAAGGGCTGAGATCAGGAGGATAGCGGTAAGGCCGTTGATCCCCGCATAAATCGGCGGCAAAAATCCCAGGGGTTCGACGCCCGGGAGTCGTACCCCAAAGAGGATGACGACCACTAAAGGCACCGCTATGGACACCACAGTAATCCATCTGCCAATCTGTTTCTCCTTCTGTGCGGGAACCCTATCTGCCATTTTCCTCCAGTAATTTTCGAATGTCCTCTTTAAGCAGGCTGATCTGTTCCGTCTCACCGGCATCATTGGAACCCCGGTCCTCCGGGATAGAGCCCCTGTAATACACGATCGGGTTTCCATAGGCATCTTCCCTGGACCTTATATACCCTTCCCGGTCGATAAGGGCAAAGAGTCCGGAATGCTCAAAGCCCCCCGGTACTTCTGGCATTTGTTGGGCATAAATGTTGAATCCGGAATTGGCGAGTTCATAAATCACATCCGCATCCCCGGTCAACAGGTGCCAGTCCATATCGGTAATTCCGTATTTCTCCGCATACGCCTTGAGTACACCGGGGGTATCATAGACGGGATTTATGGTAAAGGACGCCACCCCGAAATCTTCAAATTCCCTGAACTCCTCCTGTAACTGAACGAGGTTTTTATTCATCACCGGGCAAATGGTCGGGCAGGTGGTGAAGAAGAATTCAGCGATATAGACCTTTCCGAGATAATCCTGGTCAGTGATGAGCAGGCTGTCCTGATTCAGCAATGCGAAAGCGGGCACTTTTCGTTTTTCGCCACCCAGTTCAATATAAGCCAGCGGTTTGTTTTCCGGGTCTCTGCTGATTCTGTCATGCTCGACTACGGCCCCTTTCTGAAGGCGCTCGACGATTTTAGGCACAAAAATAATCCCGAAGATCAGGATGATCAGGCCGACCCAGATATAACTATACTTTTTTGCCAAATTGAAGTTTTTCTTTGTTCTCAACTGCCCAGGGGATTCCTGAATCCTATTTTCGTTCCGCCTGATTCTTTTTCAGGGCCAGGCGGTATTCGGCCAGGATGATCTTTACATCATCCTTCATCTTATTGTTCAGGTCCGCCACCGAGCTGGTGTTAAACCCGTATTTCGTTCCTATATCATCATCGTTTTTTCTTCCCCGGAGTTTGCGCTCCTTATCCACTATAAACACATAGGGGGTAGCTCCCGAGGCATCCAGTTGCAGATCTGTCCGCAAGCTCTTAAAGAATCCCTCAATCTCTCCCGGGGTGCCGTAAACAAATTCCCATTGGTCTATATCGACCAGGGCACCGAGTTCCTTTTTGAGATCCGCCACGAATTCCTCCTGCCCTTCAGGGAGTACCATAACCACCTGAAAATCCGTGAATTCATAAAATGGTTTGTAAATTTTTTGATTCAGGTTGAAGGCGTTCCCCTTTCCCGACGGGTTATCCCTTCCCGGAAAGCCCAGGATGGTGATTTTTCCATCCAATCTGGCATCGCCCCGAAAAACATCCAGTTCCCCCACCTGCTCGGTGAGTACGGGGAGCCTCCCAAAGTTCGTCACTCCTGAGGCAAAAAACATGTAGACCACCAGGGGAAGGACAAAAAGCACTACCAGGACAACGGTTTTCTTCATGACTTTGACCTTACAAAAATAAAAAAGACGGTTGTGAAACCGTCTTTAAAGAGTGTTAATTCGGATTAGAAATCCCATTTGACAAACCCGTCCTTAAAGACATTGTAAATATAGTCTGCCTCAAAGAGTAAAATAAAAATCAGGTAGGCCACAAGAAAGATCGGTGTCCATACTATAGCCCGTTGAAGGGCGCTTTTTTCATCCCTCAAGTGCATAAAATCCCAGGCGATGTAGTAGGCCTTTACCAGCGTTAGAATAATGAAAATCCAATTGAGCAATTTCATCCCCAGCAGATAATTCCCGGTAAGGACGGCTGGTTTGGTGATCCCCAAGGCAACCTCAACGGCTGTCACCAGGGTGAGGAAAATAAGAACACCCCAGATCTTACTGGTGTTGGAACGAAATTTAACCAGTCCCCTGAAAATCTCTAATTTATGTTCGTGCGCCATGCGTGTTGTCTCTTTATAAAATTAAACCAGATAGAAGAAGGTAAATACAAATACCCAAACGAGATCTACGAAGTGCCAGTAGAGCCCGACTTTCTCAACCATTTCATAATGGCCCCGGCGCTCATAGGTGCCGAGTATAACATTGAAGAAGATAATGACATTGATCACAACTCCTGAAAAGACGTGGAAACCGTGAAAACCGGTAATGAAAAAGAAGAAATCGGCGAAAAGGCGACTTCCGTATTCATTTCGGACCAGGTTGGCCCCTTCCACCACGTATTTGGCATCTTTGATGCGCTCGAGTGTTTCGGGACGACTGAGAAGGGTTTTTTCACCCTCCTCGGTGATTTGTTCAGTGCGTATAAGGATATTAGGGTTAGACCGCAACCCTTCTGCCACCTCGTTTACCGTGTACGTAGGAAGCGCAGATTCGCTGGTAAACCATAACCCTTTTTCCGATTCATGCCGGACGCGTTCACCGGGCATCATCTCTACAAAATCCGCCAGGGCGGCACGCTCTCCGGTTTCCGC
>CAZEQO010000002.1:17768-20944 GCA_964514365.1 uncultured Robiginitalea sp.
GAAGAATTCGGCCTCCATTGGTCTCGACTGCCCCGTAGTCTCCCCGGATAAAAGTCGCCCACTCCCAGGCCTGCGACCCCACAAAGATGGCCCCTCCTATAATGGTCAAAAACATATAGAGGATCACTTTGTTCTTCATCATTCGGTGCCCGGCGTCCACGGCCAGTACCATCGTCACAGAAGACATGATAAGTACAAACGTCATAAAGGCCACATAATACATCGGGTAATTCCCATGAAAGAAGGGAACGTGTGTAAAGACCTCATCGGCTATCGGCCATGTTTCAATAAACTTAAAGCGGGAAAAACCGTAAGCGGAGAGAAATCCCGAAAAAGTCAGGGCATCCGAAACGATGAAAAACCACATCATCAGTTTTCCATAACTCGCATTCAGGGGACGGTTTCCACCTCCCCAGACCGGCTCATCAGCACCCGTTGTCACCGTAGTATCCATAAATATTCAGATCGCGTTAAGAGAATTTTAGCAAAAATACATTTTTTTGAACGTTAGAAAAGCAGAAATACCGGACAAAATCGGCGTTCTGGTATTTAACGAAAGAAAAAGAAAAACAATATGAGGTAGATCCATAAAATATCCAGAAAATGCCAGAAGGTAATCCCGAGCTCCATCCCCAGCATTTTACCAGGGCCATAAGAACCCCTGACCTGATTAAACAGGACCACGAGGAGGGATATCATTCCCACCACGACATGTACTGCGTGAATAACCGTAATCAGAAAAATATAGGAAAGGGTAATATTGCTGGTAGGCCCTGTAAAATAATACCCCATTGAGATCATTTCTGAAAAACCCAAAAATTGGGAGACCACAAAGGAAACACCCAGAACAAGGGTAATCAAAAGCCAAATAGTCCCCGTCTTCTGCCGATCCTGAGAAACTTCCCGGGTGGCCATCCAGTAGGTGATGCTACTGAGCAGTATGAGCCCGGTACTCACCCAAAAAGCCACCGGAAGGTTGTAATCCCTCATCCAGTCCTCCCGGGAACTACTCACAATATAGGCGCTTGTCCAGCCTGCAAAACTCATCAGCAGGCTGACGATACCAAACCAGAGCATCATTTTTTTCGCGCGACCCTTTTTCTCTGCCAAAGATCCTTCCATCAGCTTTTCACTCATGCTAAAAATTTATCGATAACGTAAACAATTTGAATAAGGGTAATATAGGAGACACTACTCAGCATAAGTTTGCGGGCAGAAGCCCTGTCCCTTAGTTCATAGAGTCGGAGCGCAAACCACAACATCACCAGACCCGCCAGAAATATGAGTACCGCAGCGGGCACAGACAGATGTAATCTACCCGTTATCCCGAAAACGGGAATGATTGAAACAACGATCATCCATAGGGTATACATGATGATCTGAAGCGCCGTTCCGGTATCCTTCTTACCCGTGGGCAGCATCTTAAACCCCCCGCGTTTGTAGTCCTCATCCAACATCCACCCCAGGGCCCAAAAATGCGGGAATTGCCAGAAAAACTGAATCATAAACAAAGTTCCCGGCTCTATACCAAAATCGTTGGTCGCGGCAACCCAGCCGAGCATAAAAGGGATGGCTCCGGGAAACGCACCGGCAAAAACAGCGAGTGGGGTTACTGTTTTCAACGGAGTGTAAACACAGGTATAGAGGAAGATGGACAGGGTGCCAAAAAGGGCAGTCTTAGGATTGAGGAGGTACAACAGGACAATACCCGCCAGGGTCATAACGATGGCGAGACTCATAGCCTGGGTCACCGACATGCGCCCACCCGGGATTGGACGGTTTTTCGTCCGATGCATGCGGGCATCGAGATTTCGCTCAATCACCTGGTTGAAGGCATTGGAGGCCCCTACCATACAATAGCCCCCAACAGCCAGATAGACAAGCGGGAGGAAACGTATTTCATCAGCACCCAATAAATATCCGGCGATGGCGGAAAAAACAACACTTACCGCTAACCTGGCTTTGGTGATCTCCTTAAAATCGGAAAACACAACTTGGAATGCACTTGGTTCTAATACACCGGCCGCAGATTTCATTCGCACCATTTATGGGCCGCAAAGATACGGACCACTTCGCTTCTTTCCAACGAAAGCAAATAATATGCCCGTCCAGGTAAGCGCCTTTGGTTTAAGGCATAAAAAAACCCCGGAAAACCGGGGTTTTGAGTTTATTTCGTTTACTGCAATTTAAAGGTAATCGGGATACTGAAGGGCACGCGCACGGGGCGTCCGCGTTGTCTCCCCGGAGTCATCTTTGGAAGCTTCTCAATAATCCTGCGGGCCTCTGCTTCTAAATTTTTATCCGGACCCCTAAGGCGGATATTTCCGATAGAGCCATCTTTTTGAATGGTAAACATCACAGCCACACGTCCCTGAACACCCATTTCCTGGGCGATTTCCGGATAGCGGAAATTCTTACGGATATGCTTTTGCATCATTTCGTTAAAACAGGCCTTTTTATCCCCCGCACTCTCACAGCCCGGAAAAACGGGTACATCTTCAATTACAGCGAATGGAACTTCAATATCCTCATCTACCTCATCAACTTCAATATCTTCAACTTCGATAATTTCTTCCTCCTGACTGGTCTCCGTGGATTCAATTACGGTTTCTTCAACTTCTTCTTCGTCTTCTACAACTTCGATAACTTCAGGGGCTGCAGGTGGTGGAGGCGGGGGCGGCGTTTTGATCTGTTCGGTCATCGGCACCTCTTCATCGAGCATATCCTCCACATCCATTGAAATATCGTAATCGTTCACCTCATCGTAGGTTTTCCACTCGAAGGCGCCCCAGACTAACAACAGCACAGCCACGAGTCCCAACACAAAATAAAGACTGCTATTTCGGTTAAGATCGGCCTTTGGACTCTTTTTCTCTTCCATGAGTTCTACTAAATTTAATGTTCGCTAATTTAACTATATTTTTACGAAATAAGCAATTAATCCCTCCAATTAAATGCCTTTACCTTCCGGAACAAAAGCAAGGACAGGCCTGTTCCGAATCCGACACCGAGTAGATTTGCCCCAATGTCCCACCATTCTGCACTTCGGTCCAGTGCACTCAGCCCCTGAAGTACTTCAATAACCATACCATAAACCAGCAGGGCGACAGCCATGGATACCAGGGCGGCCCGGACGCTGGCCATCGAGGTGGGTATGCAGAACTCGGGGCTGGCCG
>CAZEQO010000002.1:20954-48580 GCA_964514365.1 uncultured Robiginitalea sp.
GAAGCACTTCAATAACCATACCATATAGGATCAGGGCGACAGCCATCGCGGCCAGGGCATTCCTCATCCCCTTTTTAGTATCCTGACGCTCCCTTAAAAACAGGGCTCCCAGTGACATGGCTATGGTGTAAAACACAAAGTGGACCCATTTATCCAGGTGTGGTATGGGCGGGGTTTTCACATCCAGCTGATCCGGAGGCAGCAGACTTAACGTAGTGAGGGTCCCCATCCAGAGAAAAAACAGGAAGGTCCACCACTTGTTTTCAGCCACCGATCAACTCCTTGTAGGCCTCGGCATCCAGGAGGTCTTCTACCTCAGAAGGTTCGGACATTTTAACCCGAATCATCCACCCGTCACCATAGGGGTCCTCGTTGACTTTCTCAGGCTCCGCTTCTAAATCCTCGTTGAATTCGAGAATTTCGCCACTTACGGGCAAAAAGAGGACTGAGACGGTCTTTACCGCCTCAACGGTTCCAAAGACTTCTTCCCGTTCCAGGGTTTCATCTACGGTTTCAACTTCCACGTAAACGATGTCCCCAAGTTCTCCCTGGGCAAAATCTGTAATTCCTATAGTGGCGGTGTCGCCATCTATCTTAATCCATTCGTGGTCCTTGGTATACTTCAGTTCGGCAGGTACGTTCATCTTATATTGAAATTTAGCTCGCCTGACAAATGTAGTTTTTCATCCCGTACGTGCCAACTCTGAAGATAAAAAAGCTATGGGGCCTGCTCCGGGCCTGGCATTCTTTCTCAAAAAAGGCGCCCATTCCTAATTTCCAAAATTATACCGCAAAGTAAACCCGGTATTGATTGTCGTTTGCGGGAAAGCCGTAGAAACAGCAAACTGAGAGAAGTTGTGGTCGTAAAAAAACAGGGCGTTCAGACTCTTGGTAAGGGCGTAGTCTATGGTAAACTTAATCGATAACAGGTTCTGTCCTGAGGTTACCTGATTGTTGTCCAGATCCAGGTTCCTGATAATGGTGATGTTGTCGCGCAGACTTACGTCGGCCTTAAAATTGAGGTCTCCCTTGAGCCGGGTCCGCTCTCCTCCAATACGCGTGACAAAATTGACATCCCGAATCCGGTACCCGAGCCCGACAGAGTATTCCTTTCCATTGATTTCTGTGAGCAGGTTGTTGTCAAAAGACATGGAAAGGGCCCGGTCTGTGCGTACTTCCGCCAGTACGCTCAGGCTGTTCTGCATCTCGAAATCCACCCGGATCAGCGGGTTAAACGCATCGTTCAGGACCACATTATTGATGATATTCACTGGCAAGAGGTCTCCTGTTTCCGGATTGATGGGATCTTCCCCGGAGCCGATCAGCTGATCCCGTTCCAGGTTGGTCTGGAAAGAGTTAATACTATAAGCGGCCCGATATCCATGGCTGAGCGAAAAGCGCTTAAATTTTTTCCGGAACCACTTGTTCTTCATCAGCCCGGTGTATTTAATGTTCCAGTTCGGCAACGGAATATCACGGAAAGCGCCAAGGTTGACCTTCTCCGGGTCTTTTCCGGTATAGGCCGCAAAAAAGGCCGGTAACAGGACGTCCTGACTGGTCTTTCCATAGAGGTTCGGAAAGCCGTCCTCATCCCTCCCGGTATCCGGCAGGTTCCCTTCAGCCTGCAACCTGTTGGCCACCGCTAACCTGTTATCCCTGAAAGTCTCAAAGGTTGCGGAATCAAATTCATCGCTACTCGAAAATGCGGTCCCAATCATTAGAGTGGAAATACTGAAGGTCCCAAACGTATTGGGCGTAAGAGCGATATAATCCCCATCTTCAATACGAAAATTCTCCCTCCTGGAACTTGAAAATTGTCGTTCAGCCAGCAGATCTATGGTCAACTCGGGAACAGGAAGTGCGGTAGCGGTAAGACTGAGTTGTTTGTTCGTACGCCGAATAAACTGCTGGTTGAATTCCTGAAAATCGGTCAACCATCCCTTTCGGGCCGCCTCAAAGCGGACATCGGCCTGGCTTCCGAATACAAAACCGAGGGTGGGCTTTGTGGTTCCGATAAAGCCCACAGACTGCGTATAACCCGGGAGGACAGAGCCATTATTCTCCAGGTAATTGATATTCAACCGTTTCACCATTGTGAGAATATCGATTCCAATATTGGCCAGTTTCGAGGTTTTCTTAGGGGGTTTTGCCGCCCCTTCTTCGTTTGGATCACCCGGTCTGCTCCGCGGAGCTGCGATCTGGTTGGTCGCCTTGCCCCCTGTTTTTTTAAGTCCAAGCTGGTCGTAAAGCCTTTGCATGGTCAGGGTTGCAGTAAGGCTGTGCGTATTTGCATTTTGAACTGAATTAATGGAGGTTAAGACCAGCTGGTCTTCCGGAACACCAGGATTCTGCTCTTTGGCTACTGCCAGGTTCAGGGCGTCCCCTCCCCGTTGCCATTCAAAATTACTGGTGTAGGTATACTGGGCGTTGATAAAATCCAGAATGGGGATCTTACTAAAAGGGAGTTCGTAATTCAACTGCATTTGCTGGGCGTGCCGGTTCGCTTCCCCCGTATCGAAAAAACCATCCCAGACGTTGAGGTCCTGGTCGATTTCTGAAAACGGATTTCCCGGGTCGGCAAAATAATTCCGGATAATGTTGTTGTTGGCGGCCGTCAGGTTGACCCTCAGGGATTTGGTGATCGCATAGTTGAGGGTGTATTGCCAGTTAAAGAGATAATTCCGCTGTTGCAAAAGGGGCAACTCCAGACTCTCCACCCCGGGTTCGAGGACATCCCTGAAGCGCTGCTGGTTGAATTGCCTGTTGACATCGGATTGGACGGAAACACTTGTGGGAAGCAGGTTGAGGTTGAAATCCTTTAACCATTGCCAGTACTTGCCATTGAGGATGGAGTCGTTTTTGGCAAAAGGCTCCACGGTTGCGGGCTTGAAATTATGGTTGTAGATCATCCCGGCACGTACATTCTGGTCTTTGAGTTCCGCCACCTCAAAGTCCCGGTGATTCGTCTCGTTATAGGAGTAGTTGAAGGTAAAGTTCTCGATGTCAAAAAAGTTCTCCTTCGCCTCCTCAGACCTGTTTTTACGCACCCCGATAAAGTTGACGCTGGTCCGTTTGGTATAGTCTTCCGCCTGCTCCAATATGGCGTCAGCTTCCTCCGCGGTTTCCGCGGCATCGATACGGTCCTGTAGTTTAAGGTCGTCGTAAACAGGGTCGAATTCAGGGGTGATGATTTGTTCGGAAATCCCGTAATTAAAAGGGATTTGCAAGCCCCATTGCTGTGGGAACAGCTTGCCGATTTCCACATTGGTCACCACTCCGTAGGAGACCTGATCTTCCCGCAAACGCTCGTTGGGTCGCTGATCGATGGCCCCAAACCCGGATGTGGAAGTATTCCCTGTAGCCGAAACATTGGCAAAGTCTGCCATATTCGCATCCAGGGACGCCACAGCAGCCCATCCCCCATTGTTGTCCAGTCCTGCCAGTCGGAGTTCATTAAACCAGACTTCCGTCCTTAAGGGGACGTTGTCGATATTCTTGATTCCAACCATCGCGCTGCGAATGCTCCCCAGGGATGGATTACCCCGAATACCAATACGCATTCTACCGGCTTCCCGTGGCGCAAATTCATCCACGACCACAGCCTCTCCATCCTGTATCTCATAAAAGGTCGTCTGGCCCAGCGTCTGATCGGATATCCCCTTGGATTTCACCTTGTTCAAATCGGCAAGTGCTACATCGAGATTGTTGATCTCAGGCCAGATTTGTTCCGGGGACCTGGCTGAGAAATCGGTGAAGGACAGGGGCACTTCCAACTGATAGAAATTCTCCGAAAAATCTGTTCCTATACGAAGGAAAGCAACTGCAGATTCCGTATCGGTATACGGATCCGAGGCGAGGAGCTTTTCGGCGTGCAGGAACATTTTGATACGCTCGTATTGTCGCAGGTCGATATTTACATTTTTGAATACACCACGGGAGTCCTGGGGTTCCAGATTCTCAACAACCAGGGAGAGGGACTGCTCATTCTGTCGCACTATGGTATTGTTGTTGTTGAGTTGTTCCCTAAAAACACCCGGAGGCAATACATAAGGTATTGGAATACGGGCATTGTTCTCTTCAATATTGACAGTATTCACATCGAGCAGGGTCGCATCATCTTCCGGAGGATCTTCACTCGTCTGCAGGCTCCGGGTATAGGTCCTCCAGTCTCCCCGAACCAGGTCCAGGGTAGCAAACCGCAACACCAGGGGGCTTTGAAAACCGGTCGTATACATCCTCATAAAACTGATGGAACGAAAATCTGAGATTCCCCCAATGGCGTCGGTAAAATCACTCAGTGGGATTTTATATTGTATCCAGCGATAATTGAGCTGCGAACCATTGGGCAGGTTTGTGGTGAGACCCTCCCGAATATCCGTCACATAACGGTCCTCCACGGAAATTCCCGGGCGGATGGGGATGCGGTATTCAAAATAACTATCCACCGTATTCATCGTCAGGTCCCTGTCCACATCCTCTACATCGGGAAGGGTCGTATTTCCCCTGTCTGTGGCGGTCACGGCCACAGGGGAATTCCCCTGGGTGTTGTTAAAGTCGAGATAGCGGTCTAGGATTCCCCCTTCCCGGTTCAGGTAATAGGTGTAATTATCCAAAGCAGGATCCTCAGGAGGACCGTTATATCCAAAACTGGCCTCGGCAGCATCATCCAATCCGTCCAACCCAATATCCTGAAGGGCCCGGTTGGCCTCCTGGGCGTCAAAGGCGTATACCAATGCCTGGGTAGATGGAACCTGCCCCCAAGCAGTGGTCCTTACCAATTCGTTGGAATCGACTCCGGGAAGCCCGTTTTCATATTGCTTACGCCCGTCTGGAAGGATATCCTCTGTAATGTTCCCAAGGTTGATCACGAGTTCCCCGGGGCCCGTAGCATCGCCATCCACAAAGGGATCCAGCACCCAGAACTGTATAAATTCCACATTGGATTGCTCAAAGTTTGTACTGCTCAAAGAGCGCATAACACCTCCCCATTTCTCGCCAGCAGATTCTCCCGGGAAATTTGGATTTGCGTTGTAGGGTCCTTTCTGATCCGGATAATAGGCAATATCCAGGGTATTCTGAACGGTAGTCTGCCCCTGGGCAATATCGACCTGCGGGAAGACCTCATCTATAAAAATCCTCCGTGTTGCATTGGTCGATAAGTCGTCATCCGTGATTCCGGTCGGGCGCTGATTGGTATAAAAAATTGGATCTATCGTATACCAGGACATCTTGGCCCGCTCAAATCCGGCTTCCAGGTCCTGCTCGCCTTCGTCCAGGAATTCCAGTGGAGTACTGGCGAGGCTCCATCCGAGAAAACCGCGGATATCGATAAGTGCCTGGGCTCCTTCAAAATCGTCGAGATAGGCCGTGGTTTCCCCTTGAAAATCTGCATTTTTCGGAGAATTGGGCTGCAGGAAAGCAACTTCGCCCCGGAGCGACACGTTTGAAGGTACGTCCGTATCGACATTGGGCAGCATATTGGCCACACGGGTTAAAAAAGGGACTTCTGTGGAATAATTTCCGTAAAGGTCAAAAACAGAGTTATTCACGGGCTCTACTCCAAAATTGGCCTTTTGGGTCAGGGGGCGTTCATTGAGGTTCAGCAAAGTTCCGCCCAATACAAAATTCTCATTGAACTGGTGCTCGAGGTTAAGGGCTGTATACCTCCGGGTCTGTTGTCCAAAAACGGCGTTGTTCTCAACAGAGATATTGATAGGGACATTGGAAGCCTCAAGGCTGGGGTCGAGTATTTGAACAGTTCCCGCCTGGTAATTTACCGTATAGTCGATACCCTCCTGCAATTGCCGGCCCCCGGCAGTGACCCGAACAGAACCCTGGGGTACGTTGAAGGCCCCGATGGGAATCCCCCCCCCACTCTGGGATTTATATTGCCCTTTAAGCCTGAATCTGTTTTTCTCCGCATCTTCAAGGGAAGCCGCCTTAGTCTGGATGTACATATTTCTGAATACGTACTTCTGCTGGTTGGGATTGTATCCCTGATCGTCCGGCTGATCGTAATCCCCCCCTCCAAGGAGTTCAAAAAGATAAGATCCAAAAGGTTCTACCTTGGTAAAAATGATCAATCCGTTCTGAGGGTTTACTGTAATTCCTGGCACGTAGTCAAAGAATCCATCTCCCCCTGGTTGCACGTCGTTGTAGATATTGAGGCGGTCCAAATTGAAAACATCAATGAGAATGCGCTCTTCCAGGGGCTTGGGAGTATCCGGCCAGCCCGCGTCGGGGTCTACCGGGGTAATGTAATTTCGAGGCGTGGGATCGTTGTAAAGGATGTTTAGTTTAAAATCGTCTTCGGCCAGCTGAAATGCCCCGGTGGCGTAGATGTTTTTCATCATCAGATCCCAGATCGGATCCGAAACATTGGTAATATTACTTTTAAGCAACTTCACCACCAGGGTGTTGTTGTTGATCTGTAAATCTACACCCGGATCCACGGTGGTGGCATCCACCCCCCCGTTGGCAAATTCCCCCACCTGGAAAACCTCCCCGTTCAGGGTGTATTGAAAAGCAACTCCCAAAACCTCGTCGTTGCTCAGTCGTTGGTTCAGGGAAATATACCCCAACTGGGTGTCAAAGGTGTAATCGCGAATCGGTTCCAGTTTACGGGCATTCTCCAGTATGGCATAGTCAAAGCCCTGATTGGCCGGATAGCCCCCGGGTATCTGGAAAGCATCATCGACCGTGGCGATGTCCCGGATATCCCCTGTGAGCACGCCACCATTGTCAATTTGGGCAGGGTCGTAATCATTGGCGGCATTTCTCGGCAGGTCCGGGTTCGCCGCGTTTGGGTTAAAAAACCCGGGCGGATCCCCGCCCAGCCGCCCGATCCGGGTGTTATCCGGAACTGTTTCTCCCAGATCCTGAATAGCTATGAGATTCCGGACATTCTGGGTTTGTTGACTCCGATTGGTCACCCAGACCTCGAGGCGTGTAATCTGTACCTGACTTCGGATAAATGGATAATCCTCAAGGGCCACATCGTACCGGTCCCTGAAATACTGCGCCAGGAAAAAGTGGCGGTCTTCATCGTAATCCAGGGCAGTAAGCTCGTATTCATTGAGCGTTCCGCCACCCTGGGCCACTACGGTGTTGTTCTGGGACCGTTGCTCGGAAAATACTGCCGTCACCGTAGTACGACCAAACTGAAGCTGGGTTTTTACTCCAAAAAGACTCTGGGCACCGGTGACCAGGGAACTGTTCAGGGGCATATTGACATTTCCCACCTCAATTTTCTGGATGATGTCATCCTCAGTAGGGGTGTAATCCAGCTTTATCAAATTCTGGAAATCGAAAGTGGCCTCGGTATCGTATTGGGCGGAAACCTGGAGTCTCTCACCGATCTTTCCGAGCATGCTCAGACTAATACGCTGGTCAAAATCAAAGGCGAGATTTGTGCGGTTTCTGGGAGAGAGGGCGGGATTGTCGTTTTTCTGCCAGATCACCCCGAGATCCATTGCCACGGACCCCTGCGGGATTACCTCTATGGAATTTCCACCGAAAATCGTTTCAAAAAAGCTGCTGTTGACATAGAAATTGGGAAGGAGGTTCTTTCGGGCTTCTTCACTGCCCTCCTTTTTCCCCGAAAAGGCATCCATCTTTTGCTTGAAATAGGATTTGATATCCTCCTGACGGATTAATTCGAGATATTGTTCAGGGGTGAGAATGACGGGGTAGGATATGTCGTATTCCCCTACGCTTTCCGTGTAAATATACCGATCCAAATTTGGGTCATAGGTATACTTGGAAATAATGCTTTCCGGATTCTCCATACGCAACCTCCCCAGCGCGACACCGGTTTTAACGGAATCTGCCTCAGTTGGTTCGATCTCCTGTCCCCTTACCGTCCCTACGAAGGTGAGAAGCAGAAAAATCAGGAAGAAAAACGGTTTGCAAAAGGATCTGAAAAAATTAGATGCCCCTGTTTTCAAACGATTTACAAATTTTTAAGCGCACTCTTGATAATACCCTCTACGCTTAGTGCAGGATCCTGGCGCAAAACCGCATCCACGGTCTTTTCCGCCCCCTTACGGGCAAAACCAAGAACCTCTAATGCAGATAACGCTTCTTCCTTATTTGTATTGCCTGATTCAGGGGAAACTTCATCGAGGTCGTAAACTTTCAGAATCTTATCTCTTAAATCGATAATAACCCGTTGGGCCGTTTTGGCTCCAATGCCCTTTACCGCCTGTATAGCGGGTACATTCTCCCCGGCAATTGCATCCCTGATCTGGGCGGGGGTCATAGAGGAAAGCATGGTTCGGGCCGTGCTCGTTCCAATTCCCGAAACGGAGATGAGCAACTTGAATATCTCCCGCTCCGCGGGACTGTAGAAACCAAAGAGAATATGGGCGTCCTCCCGGACTTGCAGGTAGGTGAGTATTCGCAGGTGTTCCTCATCCTGAAGGGCTTCAAAAGTATTGAGTGAAATATTCACAAAATAACCCACCCCCCCGCACTCGATCACGATATGCGTTGGGTGTTTCTCAATCAGTTTTCCGGTCAGGTGATGAATCATGGCAGATATGGATTAAATGGATACTTCTCCTTGCGGATCTCGTTTAAGAGTCCCCTGTATGGGACCGTTTCCGCTTCTCGCGCTCCTGTACATCGATAACGGCAACGGCCGTCATATTAACCATTTCCTCCACGGAAGCCCCCATCGGTATAACATGGACCGCCTTGCGCAGCCCCAGCATGATGGGTCCTATGGTATCCGCTCCATAGAGTTCCTTGAGCAGTTTATAGGTAATATTGGCGGATTCCAGGTTGGGAAAAATAAGGGTGTTGACTTTTCGGTCCACCAGGCGGGAAAAGGGAAACTTATTTTGGTTCATTTCCCGGTTCAGGGCAAAATCTGCCTGTATCTCCCCATCGACATGCAGTTCCGGGTATTGCTCATGCAGGATCTGGGCGGCTTTCGCCACTTTTCGGGCGTTTGGATGATCCGAAGATCCAAAATTTGTATAGGATAGCAGCGCCAGTACCGGTTCAAAACCAAAAGCCACCGCAAGATTGGCCGTCATTCGCGCAATCGCAGCGAGTTCCTCAGCCGTTGGATCTATAATAATGGAGGTGTCCGCTAAAAAATATGGGCCTTTCGGAGTAATCATAATGTGCACCGTCGCGGCCCGGGCTACATCAGTTGACCGCCCGATAACCTCAAAAATAGGTTTGACAACCGTGGGATACGCACGCGTGTAGCCGGAGATCATACCATCGGCATCGCCCTCCAAAACCATCATCGCCCCAAAGTAATTCCGCTGACGCATTTTTATATTGGCCCCGTAAAGTGTGGTGCCTTTTCGACTGCGTCCCTGCCAGTATCGCTCCGCATAGTGCTGGCGCTTTTCAAGGGAATCAGGGGCGTACAGATCGATAATAGGAATCTCTGCATCAAACTCGAGTTCTCGCATCAGGCTTTCGATAAGGACCCGGTTGCCGAGGAGGATGGGGTGGGCAATACCCTCTTCGTAAACAATCTGTGCTGTTTTTAGTACGTCGAGTTGGTCGGCCTCGGCAAAGACGATCTGTTTCGGCTTTCCTTTGGCCCGGTTCATCAACATTCGCATGACCTTCTTTTCATCTCCGGAACGGACGAGTAGTTCGCTACCGTAGCGATCCCAATCAGTTATCGGCTCCCGGGCCACTCCACTTTCAATGGCAGCTCTTGCAACTGCCGGGGGGATTTCCGATATCAATCTCGGGTCGAAGGGTTTCGGGATGATATAGTCACGCCCAAAGGCCAGTCGGGTTTCCCCGTAGACAATGTTTACCTGTTCCGGGACAGGCTCCTTGGCGAGGTTCGCCAGGGCTTTAACCGCAGCCATTTTCATGGCCTCATTGATTTTGGTGGCACGTACGTCCAGGGCCCCCCTGAAAATAAATGGGAAGCCGAGCACATTGTTCACCTGATTCGGATGGTCCGATCGGCCGGTAGCCATAATGACATCTTTCCGGGTTTCCACAGCGAGGTCGTAATTGATTTCAGGATCCGGATTGGCCATTGCAAAAACTATGGGGTTATCCGACATGGACAAGAGCATTTCTGCCGTCATGATATCGGCCACGGAAAGCCCTATAAAAACGTCTGCCCCAACGAGCGCCTCCCCGAGAGTATCCATTTTCAAATCCGTTGCGAATTCCAACTTCTCAGTGGTGAGATTGTCACGGTCTTTGCGAATGACCCCTTTGCTATCCAACATAAGGATATTCGCCGGATTTGCCCCGAAAGCCTTATAGAGGCGCGTACATGAAACGGCGGCCGCACCGGCACCGCTAATTACGATTCTAACCTCACCAATATCCTTTCCTGCCAGTTCCAGCGCATTCAAAAGCGCGGCTGCAGAAATAATTGCAGTCCCATGCTGGTCGTCATGCATGACCGGGATGTCCAGTTCCTCCTTCAGGCGCCGCTCTATTTCAAAAGCTTCCGGTGCCTTTATATCTTCCAGGTTTATTCCCCCAAAGGTAGGAGCCATGGTCTTGACGGTTTCCACAAACGTGTCTACATCCCGCGTATCCAGTTCAATGTCTATTCCGTCAATATCTGCAAAAATCTTAAACAACAAACACTTCCCTTCCATCACCGGTTTTGAGGCTTCCGGACCGATATCTCCAAGCCCCAGGACAGCAGTGCCATTGGAAATCACAGCCACAATATTCCCCTTGGCCGTGTATTTATAGACCTGGTTGACGTCTTTGTGGATCTCCTTGCAGGGCTCGGCCACTCCCGGAGAATAGGCCAGGGCCAGATCCCTCTGGGTACTATAGGGTTTGGTAGGAACAACTTTGATCTTCCCGGGCTGCGGTTTGGCATGATAGACGAGTGCTTCCCGCCTTTTCTTTTCTTTGCTCATTCCTGTGGATTTGAAATACAAAAGTAATGGGATTATCCTTCTAAATTACCTGAAGGGGAAGTCTGCACGGTTTAAATAGGGGGCAAACCACGGATTTTTTACAATAGCTGCAACATCGGAATACCCGCTTTCCCTGGCTTTGTTAAGCACAGCAATCATTTCGTCCGCCCTCTGAAGACGGGCCAGGTCTTCTGCCCGCCGGATCCAAAGGCGACTATTCTCGGCAAAGAGCAGGGTCAGGAGTTCATTGCAATACAGGGAATCTTCGATCTCGCCTTTTCGGCGAAAGGATTCAGAGGCCTCAATGGGCATGGCAAAAAGTTGATTTTTGATACGCCACAACATATCGGTACCCCCTACCGCTACATCTCCGTATTTTTTTTCAAGCGATCGCATTTGTTGCATCCACCATTTCCGATCCGCCGAAGGGGGGCTCTCCTGCAGCTCGGAACGGAAGCGTTCTGAATACAGGTTTCGCAGCTGCGTTTCAGTGACCCGGATCTTTTCAAACCAGGTCTGCTGTCTTTTATATTCACGGGTCTGTTCTATCTGCTCAAGACGCTCGCGAACTGAATACATTTCCCCGGGATAGGTTTCCGCGTACTGGCGGATCAACCCGGTGTATTCCCAATGACTCTCCAGATACCGCCCCGAAGTATAAAGGGTGTCAGCTACATTTTTATCCAGAGTATACATTTGTCGACCCATGCCCTCATTCCCGGTATGTCCCTTCTGGGTTTCCATGATCAACCAGTGTATGGCGCGCTGAAGATGGGGTTTCGGGGGCCAGCTGTGGACTCCATCGTAAAAATAAGTCCGGTGCGCAAGCCCGACGCGATCCAACCACTGGTCGGCCTTCCAAAGCTCCTGATAGTTCATATCCCGGGTACCCGCAATTCCCGCAAAAGCAAATGTAGCTCCGGGCAAAGGCATCTGTCCCGCATTCGGTGAAAATGCAGCACCACAGGCGACCACGCCCCGAATCCCATCACTCAATACGGCCAGGGTGGAAGCCAGGCGGGCCCCTCCGCTAAACCCGGCAACATAAATCCGGTCCGGATCAACAGAGAATCTGGAAAGGACGTCGGAAAACAGACGGCTGGCCTGTTCAAAATTCTTTTCATACGGCCCATTTCGGCTAGCATTCGAACCAATTACGATCCAACCCCGGGAACCTGCCGCTTCTTTAAATGTGTTCACCCCGAGGGCACCCCGGGCCGCCGGATCAAAAACAAAAAGGGCGGGAACAGGTACAGAAGCCCGATAGCCTTCAGGCAGAAACAAGGCATAACTATCCCCCGAATCCCCGGGGATAACAACAGTATCCAGGACCGCTCCCCTGACAAATTCAGGCGTGGGTTGTGCCCCTATCTGCAGGCTGAAAAAAAGCAGGATCCCTGAAATGAAAGCGCACATTCGCCCCCTGAAATTTCGGGTTTTCAAACACATCAGACTTGTATATCCCCTACCAGAACCAAACCACGATTATAGTGGTCAGCAGCAATAGTATTACGGCGAGATAGCGGTAATTCTGATACCAGGGCAGGGCCTTTAATTCTTCAGTTTCGGAGGTAAACAACTCTTTCTTATAGGTATAATCTGCCACTTTTTCTGCCTCCGGTTTACCGGTGGACAGACTTACAACGACGTGGATTATAACACTTAAAAGGAAAAGAATATTCGCTTTGGCGAGAAAATGGAAATCGTTCAGGTACGGCCAAATATCAAAGGATATCGACAGAATCATAAAAAGCGCAAAAACACCACCGACAATCAGACTCCAAAAAGCGCCATTGGCGTTTGCCCGCTTCCAGAATAATCCCAGGATAAACGCAGAGACCACGGGTGGGCTGGTAAAGGCAATAACAAGCTGAAGGTATCCCCAGAGGGAATCGCTGACTCTTTCGATAAAGGGCACCCAGGCCGAAGCCAGTATAACGAGAACAAGGGTGGCAATCTGCCCGGACCGCACCAATTGTTTACTGGTGAGCTCGGGTTTGAATTCCCTGATAAAATCCATGGTAATCAGTGTAGAAGCCGAATTAAAAGTGGCGGAAACCGAAGACATCATTGCCGCCAGAAGGCCGGCTACCACAAGTCCCAGTACCCCTGTGGGCAGCAGTTGAAACAGCAGGACGGGATAGGTCAGGTTCGGACAGTCTGCAAGGTTATTACACATACCTCCGGTAGCCAGGGGATAGTTCAGTCCGGAAATATCCAGGTTGTTAAACAGCAAAAGCGCTAAAACCCCGGGAACGACCATAATAAAGATTACAGGGAGCTTGAGAAATCCTGCAAAAAGTGCTCCCCAACGCCCGTGATTCAGATCCTTGGCTCCCAAAACCCGCTGTACCATAAACTGGTTGTTCGCCCAGAAATAAAACCCGAGAAGGGCTACCCCGGAAATGAGACCCCACCAGGGCATGAACTCATCATTATTGGGGCGTACCAGGCTAAATACATCATCTGCCGTCTGGGGTATGTATTTCCCCTCGGCCAGCCTGTCACCAAAATTAACTTCCCCGGCCGCGAGCATACCATCGAGGCGGTCCATCATAGCTCGCCATCCGCCACCGAGCTCCTCAAAAGCAAAATAGGTAAGCAGGCACGAACCGATAATCAACAGGATCGCCTGTATGACCTCGGTCTGGATCACCGAATTCAACCCGCCCGGTATGGTATAGGCAGCTGCGGCAATGGCCAGGATGATAATAATAAGGGTCGAACTGGTTTCCGGAAAAAGCAATTTAAGGACAATGCTTCCCACATAAAGCCCGGCCGCAGTATCTACCATTACATTCCCGATAATGGTAATCAGGGAAAAGTAATATCTCGAGCGTTTATCATAGCGTTTCTGGAGGAACTCCGGCATGGTATAGACTCCGGATTTCAAATAAAAGGGAAGGAAAAAAATAGAGAAAAAGATAAGGATCACTACGGCATACCACTCGTAGTTATAGACATTCACGTTAGTCTGAAACCCGTCCGAAGCCAACCCGACCAGCGTCGAACTCGAAATATTGGCTGAGAAAAGTGCAATCCCCACAATGGGCCACGTCATCGTCCTTCCACCCAAAAAATAATCCTCCGAACTACTCCTTTTGGACTTTGATATCCCATAGATAATGATCCCTACCAGGTAGACTACAATAACTACAATGTCCAGTGTTCCCAATCCGCCCATAAATCAAGATTTAGTTTGTTTTGTTTAGTCAGTTTACCGGAAGGAGACCCCTCTGGTCTCATCCCGACGCCGTCAAGATAATGACTTTATCACTATTGCGGAAATCCGCCCCGGGAACTCCGGAAGATTTACGGGCATTGCGCTATCCGGAATCCTTATCCCCATCCGGGGTTCCGGAATCCTTTACGTATGTGATATTGCGCTTCAGCCCGGAGAACTTCGTACGCTCCACAGCCGAGCCATCAAAAACCCGCTTAAATACGTCCTCCGTCAGTTCCTCCCAGTCCCGCCTGCTGTTTGTAAGGAGTTCTGGTTTGGGTTCAAAGTCCGGCTCCTTGTGCGGTGTGGCAAATCGGTTCCACGGACATACATCCTGGCAGATATCACAACCGAAAATCCAGTCGTCAAAATCCATTCCTAAATCCGCGGGAAGTTCATTTTTCAATTCTATGGTAAAATAGGATATACAGCGACTCCCATCCACTACATAGGGCTTGACAATGGCGTCCGTAGGGCAGGCATCGATACAGGCCGTACAGGTTCCACAATGATCGGTAACCGGGCCGTCGTAATCCAACTCCAAATCCAGGATCAGCTCAGCAATAAAGTAGTAAGAGCCCACCTCTTTGGTGAGTAAATTAGAATTTTTTCCAATCCAGCCCAGTCCGCTCCGGGCTGCCCAGGCCTTGTCCAAAACAGGGGCTGAATCAACAAAAACCCTTCCGTCTACCGCGCCAATCTCTTCCTGTATCCGAGCGAGTAATTGTCGAAGTTTACGCTTGACCACGTAATGGTAGTCCTCCCCATAAGCGTATTTGGAAATCTTATAGGTGTCCTCCCGCTGTGTCGTGGATGGAAAATAATTGTAGAGCAGGGAGACTACCGATTTCGCCCCGGGAACGAGCAGCCTCGGGTCCAGGCGCTTGTCGAAATGATTCTCCATATACCGCATTTCCCCATGCCTGTATTCCCGCAGCCACTGCTCCAGTCGCGGGGCTTCATCCTCGAGAAATCCGGCTTTGGATATCCCGCATGAAAGGAAGCCAAGGCGTTTGGCTTCAGACTTTATGAATTGGCTATACCTGCTAGTGCTCACAAGCCTAAAGTAAGGCTTTAGGACATTTAAAGAAAATTTGAAATGTCGATTACACTGTACTCGACAAAACGGGTTGAATATTCTGGTTTACCCGGAATATGTTTTCGGGATCGTATTTGGATTTGACCTGCACCAGGCGGGCGTAATTGCCCTTATAGGAAGCCATAACCCGTTCCTGTCCCTCCTCCATCATAAAATTTGAATAAGCCCCTCCCATGGAATACGGGTGGAGGGCGTTCCAATACGCTTTGCACCAGTTCGTTATCTTTTCAGCATTGGCCGGATCCGGATCTACCCCGACGATGACCCCGGCGTATTTGGCATCCCGATAGGCCCATGGGGTTGCATCCTGGGCTACCCTCGAAGCCGCACCACTGATGGGGTAAAGGTGCATCTGTGACAAGGGTGTCGGGATACCCGAACCAAATTCAAGGTGGGCTGCTCCCACCTCGGGACCGAGGGAATCAAAAAAATCAGCCCTCCAGTACCATTGCATTCCTGACGGCAACAATCCATCAAAAAGAGTTTGAACCGAAGGATAGGGCATTGGCCCCACATGCTCAAAAATCGGATTCATCGCTTTTACCGGTTCGAACAGGCGGTCGAAGGCTTCCTGATCATCACCCGCATAGCACCATACAATCCCGCAGAATTTTTTCATGTGCAATGACTCCGGGAAGGGAGGGCCCGGAATAACCATCGTCGCCAGAAAACCGTTTAATTCCTCCGGTGCCTGGTGGATAAACTGATCGTACCAGGCGATAACTTCTTCAGCGCGTTCAATAGGCCATAAGGTCGGACCTCCAATCACAGTGGAAACCGGATGTCCCTGGAATTTGAAGGAAGTTACAATTCCAAAATTCCCCCCACCCCCGCGAATAGCCCAGAAAAGATCGGGATGGTTGGTCTGGTTTACAGTGACAAAGGAGCCATCGGCCAGTACCATGTCTGCTTCCAGAAGGTTGTCTATGGTCAGGCCGTATTTGCGCGAAAGGTGCCCTACGCCTCCCCCAAGGGTGAGTCCTCCGACCCCGGTAGTGGAAATAATTCCCGCAGGAACAGCCAGGCCAAAGGGGTGTGTGGCGTGATCCACTTCTCCCCACAGGTTTCCACCCCCTACCCGAACCGTATTATCTTCTCTGTTGACACGTATATATTTAATACCTGATAAATCGATAACCAATCCACCATCACAGGTTCCCAGACCACCCCCGTTATGGCCTCCGCCCCTTACGGCTATCAACATATTGTTCCCACGGCCATAGCGCAATGCGGCCATCACATCTGCCACATCCACGCACATGGCAATCACGGCCGGTTTTTTGTCGATCATCCCGTTGTAGATTTTCCGGGTGTGATCATAGTCAGGATCTTCAGGTAAAACCAGATTTCCCCTCAGCGCACTCTTCAGATCATCTAATGCAGTTTCCATAAGCTTTGATTAAGTTGTTTGTTTGAGATCCAAACTTATGGTATGCGCAACGCGATATCTACCTGTCCTGATTCAAAAAATAAAAGAAATGATTCATAAAGGGGATTCCTTCCCAATCAAAGGGCAAGTTTTGAAGGTGCAAACCCGTATTTCTCCGAAAAGCATTTGGAAAAATATGACGGATTGCTATAGCCCAATTCCAGAGCTATTTCTGAGATATTTTTTTCTTTATTCCAGAGCAGGAAAAGTGCCTTTTTCATTTTTATATCCCGCAGGAATGAAATGGGGGACCTCCCCGTAAGGGAACGCACTTTGCGGTAAAACTGGGGCCGGCTGAGCCCGATGGCCTGACTTAAATCGGATACCCCCAGGTCACTTCCCACAAATACTTTATCCGTGAGGTCAAAGAAGTTATTCAGGAATAATTCTTCCCTTTTGCCCACGCCCCTCAAGCCAGGTTCATTTTGGACGTCACTGACACCGGAGCGTTCCAGCAAACATCTTGAAGCTACAATTTCGCGATTCTCAGCGACGAGGCTCAGACGATGTGCATTTCGCAAGGTGTTTTCGAACAGGCCATCCTGCTCCTCCAAAGGCTGTCCAGTGGTGATCCCGATAGAATACGTAATATCCCATTCGGAATGTGTCGCCTCCCTATCGTTAGCTCTTAACACCTTTTGTACGTGCCTGGCGAAATTCAATGCCTCGTCTGAATGGGTAAATGTGGCCACAATACTGTCCTCCCCCAGACTTTTAATTTCACGTCCATTATGGGTCGGGATCGACTTTCGAACACAATTTTTGGGTTCGGCAGGGAAGATCAGACTGTGATAATCCTGTGTATGCGTAATCGTGGTATTCCCAATGATATTTACGACCACCACTGAGCGGTGGCCTTTATCCACGTTGCCATCCGGGTGTAGGACCAGGCCGTGATCTGTCCTGTGTTGGGCTCCCATAAACAACTCGTAGAATCCGGATTCTACTTCAACCAGGGCACAGGCGACGTTGCCATGGGCTTCCCGGTGTACCCGGGCACAGGTTTCCTTATCCGGTCCTTCCATCAGGCAAAATACGGTACCCGCATCTTCGTTCACCCAAAACTGGTGGTATTTCACGCCGAACTTATCCTGAACCGCCCGATCGGCAATATGTGCCAGTTTAACATCTTCTATGGATATCGAAGGAAAAACATGATAATCCATATACAAGGCCATAGCTTAAGGAAATTATGTGTGCGTGCTTCTTAAGGTACGAAAAATTAATCCTTTTCGACTTATTTTTCAGGAGGCTATATTTTATATGACTGAGTAAAACCAGGTCGGTAAGAGTTGCCTAAAGAAATACTTGTTCCAACATTCATCCCGTCTATGCTTTGTAAATATTCCCGGTATTGAGTTTCACTCTTTAGTAGACAACCTGGCTTAAAGAGATAACCCAGGGCCCCTCAATTCCAATCGCAGGGGAACTTTACCTGGCTTAAGGGAGATCAGGGGATTAATTTCCAAAACATCTGCCGGGGTAGTGATTCTGTAATTCTGAACAAGCCAACCGATGGTCAGCATCATTTCGTTCATGGCAAAAACATTCCCGATACACATTCGGGGGCCTGCACCAAAGGGAAAATAAAACCCTGAGTATTTTTTTTTAAGGTCGGGCTGAAAACGCTCGGGTATAAAGGCCTCGGGATTGTCCCAGAGGTCCGGGCTGCGATGCAATTCGTAAATACTCAAAAGCCAGGTTGTCCCCCCGGGGAAAGTATGTCCCTGCAGGGTTTCCGGCTTCACAGATACCCTGTCTATGACGTACACGGGCGGGAAAAGGCGCATCGCTTCTTCGATGCATTGTTGGGCATAACCCAAATTGCGAAGTGCATGAAGTTTATCACCCTCAAAATCCACCTCACGGACTTCCTCGTACAACCGCTGTTGCACCTCAGGATGCGAGGCAATAAGGAAAATAGCAAAACTCAGGGCATTGGCTGTGGTTTCATGGCCGGCGGTAAATAAAATAATCAATTCATCGATGAGTTGTCTCCGGGGCATCGGGCTGCCATCGTCATAGCGGGCATCGAGTAACATGTCTAGTAGATCCCCGCGTCGCTTTTCCGACTGCACCCGGTCTTCTATAAGATTGTCGAGTATATCCCTGGCCTCCTGAGAAAGCCCCAGATGGTGTCCGATACGGCCCGACATTTGAAACCACCACTTCAGGTAGGGTTGTCGCATTTCCCGTATCAGCATTCTCTGGTTGTCCTCGGTAATCTCCTGTAACCGGTTCATATCCTCCCGGAAATCTCCTGCCCTGAAAAGGGTCTGGGCCACGACCTGAAAGGCGAGGTCGCTCATTTTAGGAAAAATATCGATAATCTGGTCCTCGGGCAGACCGGATAACTCTTCGCGAATGGCGCGATACATCAGATCGAGTAGACCCTGTAGTTGCTCCTTGTGGAAAGCCGGCTGTATCATCTTGCGATGTTTCCGCCAAAAATCCCCCTCACTGGTCAGGATCCCATGCCCGATATATTTGGCCAGGTCCCGTGTTTGCAATTCCGATTTCCTGTAATTCCGGTGGTTCTTCTGGAGGATGTTTCGTACCGTTTCCGGTTCTCTTGTAAAGACAATCCGTTTCCCAAGGCCGATGTGGACGATAAATGTATTGCCGTATTCCCCAAATTTCTCCTGGTGAAACGGCAGCGGATTTCTGAGGATGCGTTTGCGGTTCTTAAATACTTCCCATTGAGAAACCTGATGGACCTCCTGAGGATTTCGATGACTTCCTCCGGACTCAGGGGTATTCGAAGTCTTGGGTTTTACAGGCATTACAGGATGATAGTTTTAGAACAAACCGGGCTGGTCACCCCCGCGAATTTTCCCCAGGTGGCGGTAGGCCAGTTCTGTAACCTCCCTGCCCCTGGGCGTGCGCATGAGGAATCCCTGCTGGATCAGGAAAGGTTCATACACCTCCTCAATGGTTTCAGCATTTTCGGAAACGGCCGTGGCCACGGTATTCAATCCCACAGGGCCCCCTTTAAATTTATCGATAATGGTCGACAAAATTTTATTATCCATCTCATCGAGCCCGTAGGTATCTACGTTAAGGGCATGCAACCCGTACCTGGATATCTCCAGGTCTATTTTCCCGTTTCCTTTGATCTGTGCGAAATCACGGATACGCCGCAAGAGGGCATTGCAGATTCTGGGGGTACCCCTGCTTCTTCCCGCAATTTCTATGGCTGCATCCTGGGTGATAGGTACTTTCAGGATGTCGGCAGAGCGCTCCACGATGGTAGCTAAAAGTTCGGTGTCGTAATACTCCAGACGGCTGTTAATCCCGAAACGGGCGCGCATAGGGGCGGTAAGCAAACCGGAACGCGTTGTGGCTCCTACAAGGGTAAAGGGACTTAGGTGTATCTGTACAGAACGGGCATTGGGCCCGGACTCGATCATAATGTCGATCTTAAAGTCCTCCATGGCCGAATAGAGGTACTCTTCTACCACAGGGCTCAGTCGATGGATTTCATCGATAAAAAGGACATCGCGTTCTTCGAGGTTTGTCAACAACCCGGCCAAATCGCCCGGTTTATCCAAAACAGGGCCGGAGGAGACTTTTAAACCCACACCGAGTTCATTGGCCAGGATATGGGCCAATGTCGTTTTCCCCAGACCCGGAGGACCGTGCAATAAAGTATGGTCCAGCGCTTCCTGCCTCATATTGGCCGCCTGCACGAAAACCTGCAGGTTTTCCAAAACCTTCCGCTGTCCGGAAAAGTCATCAAAGGAAACCGGTCTCAATGCCCTTTCTATATCGAGTTCCTCTTGTGAAAGGTGATCTGCTGAAGGGTCCAGGTGTTCATTCATAACAGAACAAAGATAGGGAAACTGAAAACGACACCGAATCTGTGTAACGGTCTATTTTATTGAAATTCTTTGATATTTATCATGTTTTTAACACCCGAAAATCACCTTCTTTGTACTTTAATTCCAAGACTAGGACAAACTAAAATATAAATACTATTAACCGCCAAAAACACTTAACTCTATGGCTAAATTTAACCTCTCTCAATACGGGATTGACGTAGAAAAGATTCACCGAAACAGCAGTGTCCCTGTGTTATACGAGATCGGTTTGCGTAACGAAGCCGGAACGGCGATCTCGGATGTTGGGGCCCTATTGGTATACTCAGGCGAAAAAACAGGTCGCAGCCCGAAAGACAAGCGCATTGTAAGGAATCCGGAATCCGAAAAGAACATCGACTGGGGGCCCATTAATATCGGCCTCGACGAACATACTTATTTTGTAAACCGGGAGCGCGCAATAGATTATCTCAATATTTGCGAAAGGCTTTTTGTTGTGGATGCCTTTGCAGGCTGGGATCCAAAATACCGCATCAAAGTCCGTATCGTATGTACCCGCGCCTATCACTCCCTGTTTATGCAGAATATGCTGATCATGCCCACAGCAGCCGAACTGGCTGATTTTGGAACTCCTGATTACGTCATATTCAACGCAGGCGGTTTTCCAGCCAACAGCTATACCTCTGAAATGACCTCAAAGACATCTGTAGATGTGAACCTGGAAAATAAGGAGATCGTCATCCTGGGAACACAGTACGCCGGGGAGATGAAAAAGGGAATATTCGGGGTGATGAATTATCTGATGCCCCTTGAAGATGTACTGCCGATGCATTGTTCTGCCAATGTAGGTGAAGCAGGGGATGTAACCCTCTTGTTTGGACTCTCCGGTACAGGTAAAACCACCCTGAGCGCCGATCCAAAGCGCAAACTCATAGGGGATGACGAACATTGCTGGACAGACGATGGCACCTTTAATATCGAAGGCGGATGTTATGCTAAAGCGATTGATCTCTCCGCGGAGAGCGAACCGGATATTTTTAATGCGATCCGCTTTGGAACGGTTCTGGAGAACCTGGTCTACGATAAGAGTACCCGACAGGTTGATTATTCAGACACCTCCATTACACAGAACACCCGGGCATCCTATCCTATTGAACACATCGAAAATGTTCAGATCCCCTGTGTGGCAGGTCATCCTAAAAATATTATTTTTCTCACTTGTGATGCCTTTGGTGTGCTCCCACCGGTGAGTAAACTAAGCCCTGAGCAGGCGAGTTATCATTTTATATCCGGGTACACTGCAAAGGTTGCCGGGACTGAAATGGGGGTTACCGAACCCCAGGCTACCTTTAGCGCGTGTTTTGGGGCTGCATTTATGATGTGGCACCCAAATAAATACGCGGAGCTCCTCTCCCATAAGATGAAGGAGCACAAGGTAAATGCCTGGTTGGTGAATACCGGATGGACCGGAGGTGGTCACGGTGTGGGCTCCCGAATCAAACTCAAATACACCAGAGCTATGATCGATGCTATCCACCATGGGGATTTCGACGGTGTATCTTTTACGAGGGATGAAGCCTTTGGTTTTGAAATTCCCCAAAGCTGCCCGGAGGTTCCCCCGGAAGTACTCAACCCCAAGTCCACCTGGGAAGATAAAGAGAGTTTCGAGACGACCAAGGCTAAACTGATTGGACTGTTTAACGAAAACTTTAAAAAGTTCGAAGCCGGTGTAAACGCCGATATTTTAAAAGCCGCACCCAGGTCCTGATTTCAGACTGGTAAACCTTAAAAACCCCTGCCTTTTTTCAAAGGCAGGGGTTTTTCTATTCGTAGTGTACGCGCATACTATTGTGAGGCTTTGTGCAATTCAGCCGTATCGTAAAATCCAAGCACCTTTATTTGAGGTTCTCCATAAACGAAGAGTTTAGATTTGTCTCTGCCCTCGAACGCCAAATTCGTCAGGGAATAGAGGTGGGCCTGGGCACTGGCATTTAAAAAGGCGGTGATTTCGCCAACTTCCATCCCGGCGGCCTTTAAATCAGTGTTATCGGTCATGGACAGGGTAAGGGATTTACCGGTACCCTCAAGTGTAACTGCAGCCCGCCCGGAAAGCAAAAAATCCATGTCACCTTCACTATTGTAAATAAAGGCCTTCGACTGGTCTGCAAAACGCGCAACCAGGGAATCCGAAACAATATTGAGTTCGGAAGAGGCATTCCCCTCCATATGGAGCTGTACTTCGGCCGCACGCACTGATAGGATGGTAGTAGACCCCTCCGACAAATGAATATCAAAAGCCCCTGCATCGATACTCTGCTCTGCGACTACCCCCCCGTGTTCCACCCGAAGGGTTTTAAGGTTCTGGTAGGTCAGGGTGATATTCAGTTCTTTACTACCGGTAATAGTATAGAAAGACGAAATCTTCAGGGTATCCCCATCCTGCTCAAACCTCAGAATATCGATAAGGTTGTCATCCGCCTCAATTCGTACAGCTTCCTGATTTCCAGGTTCCAGGACAACTTCAAGATCATCGGTAACCTGCAGGTGTGAAAAAGCATTTAACGGCTTGTTCACGGTAATCACGCTCCGATTACCTTTAATCTTTGGTTTGCGCTGCCCATAACCCGGTCCGCATAATAAGAGTGTGAAAAGCAAAAGTCCTAGTCGCATACAGTTCCTCATGGCCATAAATCCTCTTTAGGATTAAAGATATACAAATCCCCAAAACCCCCGGATGGAAAATTAAAAAAGCCCGCAAATGCGGGCTTTTTATTATTCTAAACAGTGTTAATGCTGTAACTCTTCTTCCCCTTCCTGGAGAGGTACATCCTGGGGCACAAAATCCTGCCCGGGTAGGATATAATCCCCATTGTCAAAGGTCTTACTGTAATCGTAACTCCAGCGGTGGACTTCCGGGATGGCGCCGGGCCAGTTCCCGTGAATATGTTCCTGAGGTGCTGTCCACTCCAACGTGGTGGCGTTCCATGGGTTTTGAGGCCCACGCTCCCCATAGAATATGCTACGGATAAAGTTATACACGAAGATCAACTGTGCCAGGGCCGTGATAATCGCAAATACGGTCATCAATACCTGCACATCCACAAGTTCGTCGAACATCGGGAAGGCCGTATTCTGGTAGTACCTTCTCGGCACACCGGCCATTCCCACAAAGTGCATAGGGAAGAAAACCCCGTAGGAGCCTACAGCCGTAATCCAAAAATGTACATACCCGAGGTTTTTACTCATCATGCGTCCCTGGAACATTTTAGGGAACCAGTGATAAACCCCGGCAAACAGTCCATACAGTGCAGAAATACCCATTACCAGGTGGAAGTGGGCTACCACAAAGTACGTATCGTGTACATTGATGTCCAGTGTACTGTCTCCAAGGATGATCCCGGTAAGCCCTCCGGTGATAAAGGTAGAAACCATACCTATCGAAAACAGCATGCCCGGATTGAGCTGCAGATTCCCTTTCCAGAGTGTTGTAATCCAGTTAAAAGCTTTCACTGCAGACGGAATGGCGATCAGCAGGGTTGTAAAGGTAAATACAGATCCCAGGAAGGGGTTCATACCGGAAATAAACATATGGTGACCCCAAACAATGGTCGAGAGAAATGCGATGGCCAGGATAGAGGCAATCATGGCCCGGTATCCGAATATGGGCTTACGCGCATTGACCGACATCACCTCGGAAACAATTCCCATAGCGGGAAGAATCACAATATAAACTTCCGGGTGTCCGAGGAACCAAAAGAGGTGTTCATACAATACCGGAGAGCCCCCCTGGTAATGTAAAACTTCTCCCTGAATAAAGATATCCGAAAGGAAAAAGGAGGTGCCGAAACTCCTGTCCATGATCAGCAATAAGGCTGCGGAGAGCAGAACCGGAAAAGAAATCACCCCGATAATTGCAGTCACAAAAAATGCCCAGATCGTCAGGGGAAGACGGGTCATGGACATCCCTTTAGTCCTGAGGTTGATTACCGTTACGATATAATTCAGAGAACCCAGAAGGGAAGATGCTATAAAAATTGCCATAGACACCAGCCAAAGGGTCATTCCCATCCCAGAACCCGGTTGCGCCATTGGCAGCGCACTTAGGGGAGGATATACTGTCCAACCCGCAGCTGCAGGCCCGGCCTCGACAAAGAGTGAAATAATCATGATGACGCTGGAGACAAAAAACATCCAGTAAGACAGCATGTTCAAAAAGCCCGAGGCCATATCTCTTGCTCCAATTTGCAGGGGTATGAGCAGGTTACTAAAGGTTCCGCTCAATCCGGCCGTCAATACAAAGAACACCATGATTGTCCCGTGAATCGTAACCAATGCCAGGTAGATATCTGCATCCATAACCCCGTCCGGAGCCCATTTTCCCAGAACAGCTTCAAAAAGCGGGAATGATTCTCCCGGCCATGCGAGCTGCATCCGGAAAAGCAAAGACATCGCAATCCCGATGAACCCCATGATCAAACCTGTAATCAGGTATTGTTTGGAGATCATTTTATGATCCTGACTGAAAATATATTTTGTTACAAAAGTCTCTTTGTGGTGATGACCGTGGTCGTCGGCATGATCACCGGTCAATGCATGTGCTTGTACTGACATAGTCTTTTTTTTATTCTTTTTCTAGCAATTAACTTTTTCAGGGCTGCATGGAAGCCATCATCTCATTGAAGGTTTGTTGGTCCTCCAGCCATGCCTGGTACTCTTCTTCCGTCTCTACAATAATCTTCATCTGCATATTGTAGTGAGACTTTCCGCAAATCTTATTACATAGCAATACATAATCAAATTCCCATGGGTCCGAATTCGGTTCTCCCATCGCGGCTTTTTCCGCGCGAATGGCATTTGTCCGTTTCACTTTGTCGACCGTTTCGGGTCGCTGTCTCATCTCCGCAGTGGTTACCGTAGGCGTAAATGAGAATTCCGTGGTCATCCCGGGAACGCAATTCATCTGTGCCCGGAAATGCGGCATATAGGCCGAATGCAGCACATCCTGGGATCGGAACTTGAAATTCACTTTTCTACCTACCGGCAAGTGGAGTTCCTTAACAATAATATCGTCAGAGGCATTCGGATCGGATTCATCCAGCCCGAGTACATTCGCGCGATCGATGTTAATCAGCCGTACATTCGCTTCTCCAAGAACATTGTCAGCTCCTCCATAACGGGCTGTCCAGTTAAACTGCTGGGCATAGAGTTCCACAATGAGCGGATCGTCCTCCTCGTTGATGTCCATAATGTTGGTCCAGGTGTACAATCCCCATAGAATTAAGCCCGCCAGTACAATAACCGGAATGATGGTCCAGATAAACTCCAGGCGGTTGTTGTCCGCAAAGAATAGCGCCTTTGTGCCTTCCTTACCCCGGTATTTATAGGCGAAATAATGCAATAACGCCTGTGTGATAAACTGGACTATAAAAATAATAACAAAAGACCACAACAACAAAGAATCATATTCCGCGCCATGTTCACTGGAAGCTTCAGGCAGGATGTATTTGCCGTACTTCCAGAAACTAAAAATGGTAATCCCGTAGATAAAAACGAGAAAGACAAACATAAGGTACCCGTTGTACCGGTTATCCTCATCTGTCGCTACTTCTGAATTTCCGGATTTAGCCCGTACCTGGGACAATTCAAAAATCTTGGTCATCTGCCAAACGGCTATGCCCACTAAAACTAAAACCGCTATCGTCAATACTGCTGTCATCGTGTAAACGGATATGATTCGCTAATGCTTGATTTAATAATGAAACTGCCGACTCTCCTCAATATAGGGATTGCGGGTAGGCTGCAGCGGTGCTTTGGTCAATGCGCGGAATACCCAGAACAAAAATGCACCTCCAAAAAAGAGGACCGCACTAATTTCCGGAATACCGATATACCATTGGTCTCCGACTGTAGCCGGCATAACCATATTAAACACGTCGAGATAATGCCCCATAAGTACGACGATTCCGGCCATAATCACAAACCAGTTCAGGCGTTTGTAATCACTGTTCATCAGGACCAGCAGGGGAAATATAAAATTCATAGCCACCATACCCCAGAAAGGCAGGGAGTAATTCTCTATTCGCGTGACATAGTAGGTCACTTCTTCGGGGATGTTCGCATACCAGATCAGCATGAACTGGCTGAACCAGAGATAGGTCCAGAAAATGCTGATTCCAAACATAAATTTAGCCAGATCGTGTATATGGCTGTCATTGACGTCCGGCAGATAGCCCCTGGATTTGAGGTAAATGGTCACCATGGCGATCACGGTGATCCCGGAAACGAACATACTGGCAAAAACATACCATCCGAAGAGGGTGCTGAACCAGTGTGGATCCAGACTCATGATCCAGTCCCAGGACATCATGGACTCGCTGACCAGGTAAAACACCAGGAAAGCAGCAGACCAGCGGAAATTCTTTACAAAGTTACTGTTGTCATCCGAGGCATCCTGGGCCAGCGATAACCTTCTGGAAATTTCCCGGTACCCGATCCAGCCTGCAAGGTAGATGCCTGCGCGTATCAGGAAAAATGTCGGGTTCAGATATCCCGCCTTGCCTTGTAATAACTCATCGTGTGCTACAGTGTCCGCATCCATCCACACAAAGAGGTGGTTCATATGCAGTACTGAAAGCACGAGGAATACGAAGAGCAGGATACCTCCCGGAACCAACCAGGCAGTAATTCCCTCCATAACCCTGAATAGCATGGGCGACCAGCCCGCCTGGGAAGCCCGCTGAACGCCATAGAATGCCAGCACTCCGAGTGAAATCATAAAAAAGAAGAACAGGGCCACGTAAGTAGCGGACCAGGGGCGATTCTGCAACTGGTTCAACAAATGCTCGTCGTGATCCATCCCGTGAGCCTCATCTCCATGGGCTGCAGCACCGGTTTCTTCATGTGTGGCTTCCCCGTGACCTCCCCCATGTCCGTCATCATGAGCGGCAACCATAGCTTTGGCTTCTTCCACTGTCGAGGGCGCGGAAACAAATCCAATCCCCATTCCCACGAGCCCTAGAGCCATAAGAATCAGAGATCCTATTTTCAGTCTGTTTGAGAAGGTATACATCTGCAGTCGCTATCTTATTTGGTTAGGTCTTGTTTTAATTTCATCACATACTCAGCCACTTGCCAGCGCTCTTCGTGATTGAGCTGATTCGCATAAGAACCCATTGTGTTTTTT
>CAZEQO010000002.1:48684-52229 GCA_964514365.1 uncultured Robiginitalea sp.
CAACCAGGGCGGACATTTCTTTTCCTTCCGGAGTGTTCGCCAGACCATACGGAACAAGCCCGCGGGAAATGGTGTGCTCCACAGGGGTGAGCGCTTCGGAGCCATTGGGCAGCCAATCCACCTGCTCATAGGTTTCATAACCCACGGATTCATACATATTGGGCATATACTGATAGTTCGGCTGGTTGTCATCCTTACAGGATGCCAGCGAGAGAATCACTACGAGTACCCCAGTTGTAATAAGTAAGTTTTTCATCTTTCGATTTTACTTTTCTAAACTGTTTATTTCCACAGCTCCCGTTTCCATTAAAAGGGCCGTCAGGTCCGATTCATTGCCGTGTACTTCCACCTCCATAATAAAATGGTCATCAGTACTGCGGACATCCGGGTTCTCAGCCTCCTTAAACGGCCACAACCGACTCCTCAGATAAAAGGTAATTACCATAAGGTGGGCCGCGAAAAATACAGTCATCTCAAACATGATAGGCACAAAAGCCGGCATGTTTTCGAGGTAGCTAAAACTCGGTTTTCCTCCAATGTCCTGTGGCCAGTCCTCAATCATGATATAATTCATCATCACAATAGCCACTGTTAACCCTAAACAGCCGTACATAAACGATGTTATCGCGATCCGTGTTGGCGCGAGCCCCATGGCCTTGTCGAGCCCGTGAACAGGGAACGGACAGTAGACTTCTTCGATATGATGCCGGGCTGCCTTTACCTTTTTGACTGCCTGCATCAGCACGTCATCGTCATTGTAATATGCGTGAATAACTTTAGATGCCATAGTCTTAAGAATTGTCGTCCATTAATCGTTTTGCCTGGCCTGCCCAGTCATCTCTGAGTGCCCTTCCCGGGAAGGACTCGGTAAGCGCATCCAGCAGCTCGTATTCCCGCTCGGTCATTCTGCTCACCTGCCTGAAAGTAAAAATACCTATTTCATTCAGGGTTAGCTCCATTTGCGGGCCCACTCCCTTGATCTTTTTCAGATCATCTGATGTTTCGGATTTCGCATCGAAAACACCGATGGCCTTGAGTAGGCTACCCGCCTTATCGAGGGCCCCGCCAGTCTCATCAGCTTTCTCCTGAGTCTTTACTACGGCCGCCGTAGCCGGCATAGTGTATAAGGGTTGTCCGGCATCCCGCAATTTCTTGTAGCGCTCTCCGGAAGACTTTAAAATCGATTTCACCTCGGCCTGTGCAATCACCGGGAAGGTGCGTGCATAGAGCAAAAAGAGGACGAAGAAAAATCCGATGGTACCGATAAAAATCCCGATATCGACAAAGGTCGGGGAGAACATGGTCCAGGAAGATGGGAGGTAATCCCTGTGGAGGGAGGTAACGATAATTACAAACCGTTCAAACCACATCCCGACATTTACCACAATCGATATGATAAAAGAAATAAGGATACTGGTCCGTATCTTCTTAAACCACATAATCTGTGGCGAAACCACATTACAGGTCATCATCAGCATATAGGCCCACCAGTAAGGACCGGTAGCCCGGTTCAGGAAGGCGTACTGTTCGTACTCTACCCCGGAATACCACGCGATAAACAACTCGGTTATATAGGCACACCCCACAATAGAACCCGTAATCATAATTACGATATTCATCAGTTCAATGTGCTGAACCGTGATATAGTCTTCCAGATGGCTCACCTTCCGCATAATGATCAGAAGGGTGTTTACCATGGCAAATCCTGAAAAGATCGCCCCGGCCACAAAGTAAGGAGGGAAGATCGTTGTATGCCACCCCGGAATAACAGAGGTTGCAAAGTCAAAGGATACAATGGTATGCACTGAAAGCACCAGTGGAGTGGCAAGACCTGCCAGGACGAGCGAAACTTCTTCAAAACGCTGCCAGTCTTTTGCCCTGCCCGACCAGCCAAAACTCACCAGGCTGTAAATCTTCTTCTGGAAAGGTTTCACAGCCCGATCCCGTATCATGGCGAAATCAGGTAACAGCCCTGTCCACCAAAAGACGAGGGAAACCGAGAGATAGGTCGAAATCGCGAAAACGTCCCATAATAAGGGCGAATTAAAATTCACCCAAAGGGAGCCAAATTGGTTGGGAATAGGTAAAACCCAGTACGCCAGCCAGGGACGCCCCATGTGAATGATCGGAAAAAGTCCTGCCTGGATAACGGAAAAAATTGTCATGGCCTCTGCCGATCGGTTGATCGCCATACGCCATTTCTGGCGAAACAGGAGCAGAACCGCTGAAATAAGTGTTCCCGCGTGACCGATACCTACCCACCAAACGAAGTTGGTAATATCCCAGGCACTGAAACCTCGTGGTAGCCTTTGTCGCCCAGTACAAGGGGTTTGCGTATTGGTGCTTCGTAATGCGACGCCATATTTATTTATCGTTTCTTAGGTTGTTATGCTTCGTTTGAATTACGGACTTTAACGTGGTAAAACACATTCGGTTTGGTCCCAACGTGTTCGAGCAGGTGGTACATCCGATCGTCTTCCTTCAGCTTGGCCACTTCACTTTCCGGATTGTTGACATCTCCGAAAACTATAGCCCCGTTGCTACAGGCATTGGAACAAGCGGTCTGGAATTCTTCGTCCTTAACTTCCCGGCCCTCGCGTTTCGCATCCAGTATGGCCTTCTGGGACATCTGAATACACCAGGAGCACTTTTCCATAACTCCCCGTGAGCGCACGTTTACATCCGGGTTGAGTACCATTTTACCCAGATCGTTATTCATATGATAATCAAACTCGTCATTATTATTATAGAGGAACCAGTTAAAACGACGCACTTTATAAGGACAGTTATTCGCGCAATAGCGTGTTCCCACACAGCGGTTGTATGCCATGTGATTGTGGCCCTGGCGGCTGTGCACCGTAGCGGCGACAGGACATACAGTCTCGCAGGGCGCGTGGTTACAGTGCTGGCACATCACAGGCTGGAAGGCGACCTGCGGATTGGCTGCAGGATCCTCCATTTCACCAAAGCTCGTTTTGGATTCCATAGCTCCGGAAATAGCATCTTTCTTTTCATTATCCCCACTGAACGTATCCTCCGAAGAGTAATACCTGTCAATACGCAGCCAGTGCATATCTCTCGAGCGTCGGATTTCCTCCTTCCCAACTACGGGAACATTATTCTCAGCACTACACGCGATCACACAAGCACCGCATCCCGTACAGGAATTCAGATCGATGGACATATTGAAGTGATGTCCGACAGAGCGGTCAAACCCTTCCCAAAGATCTACAGTATTTGCAGGGACTTCCTGGTGGTCCAACGATACCTGTGGCACGTGGTTCCACTCCGAAGCAGGTTTCGTGCTGAAGTCTTCAAGGGTAGTTTCCTTAATGATATCCCCACGCCCCATAAGGGTTTTATGAAGTTGCACACAGGCAAATTCATGCATACCCGCAGCTTTTTCCACGGTTGCGGACTGTACGGAGTTAAAATTCTGATAGAGCGGATAGGCATTAAACCCGGTTCGCATTTCTTCTTTCATTCCTGAAACCCTGCCGTACCCCAGGGATAACCCCATGGTACCTACGGCCTGGCCAGGCTGG
>CAZEQO010000002.1:52239-53823 GCA_964514365.1 uncultured Robiginitalea sp.
CACGTTCAGGTTTACCTTGCTGCCGTCCAGACCACCGTTCGCTGCGGTATCGTTTACAAGTCCGAGGTCCTGAGCATCTTTCTTGGAAACTGTCAGGTAATTATCCCAGGAAACCCGGGTGATGGGGTCGGGGAATTCCTGCAGCCAGGGATTACCGGCCTGTTGGCCATCTCCCATTCCAATTTTGGTATAGAGGACCAGACTCATCCCTGATGATGTACTTCCGGCAAGCCGTCGCGCAGCGGCGGCAACATCAGAAACACCCGTCGGTTCTGAATCCAGGATCCCATCTTCTGTTTTCTCTTCGGCCTGTAAAGGCATGAGCGGATCGCTGTACAACACAGCGTATTCCGCATGGAATACCCCGTCGTGGAGGGCCTGGTTCCAGTCTGCATTGGCGAGAACCCCGGCACTCCATGTTTCTTTGATGAAATCGTAGTAGGTCTGTTCGGACCCCATCCATTTCAACAGGCATTGCTGGAATTGTCGGGTATCGAAAAGTTCCCGGATTACAGGCTGCATCAGGCTGAAGTGGTCCTTTTTTGGCTGAAAGTCCCCCCAGGATTCCAGGTAGTGATTGGAAGCCGCGGCATAGGTAGTAAGCCCGGCTGTTTCGGTTTCGTTCGTCGTAAAGGTAACCGACAGGTCTACCTTACTGAGGGCTTCAATAAAAGCTGCAGAATTGGGCAGGGTATAGGCGGGGTTGACCCCGTCCATAATCAGCGCCCCTACCTTACCGCTGTTCATATCCGCCATCAAGGCATTCAATTGGGCTGCACTGCCGCTGCGAATGTACCTGGGGGCATTGGGCTCAAAGGCCATACTACCCAGCATTTCATTTATGGCGAGCACAAGGGTTTGTGCATCTTTATCATCCAGTCCGGTGACCACAACCGCCTTATTCCTGTTTTTTCCAATCTCACGCAAGACACCTTCCAATGCCTGAGTGGCAGCTTCGGGCAGTTCTCCTGAAACGGAACTTCCATTCAGTTTTGCGTAGAGATGTGCCAGGGCAACTTTTTGTACAGCAGGAGAAACTGCTACACGTTTGTCGGCATTGGCGCCCGTAAGGGACATATTCGATTCGAACTGTACATGGCGGGACATCCCATTTTTAGGAGCACGCCCTTTGGTGTATCCGGAATCATAACCCCCTCCTTGCCAGTCCCCCAGGAAATCTGCCCCGAAGGAAACAATAAGCCCGGCTTTAGAAAAATCGTAGTCGGCAAGGGCCCGCTCTCCATATTTAGCCTGGTAAGCATCAAGGGCGGCATCTGCGGAAATTGCATCGTAGGTGACGTGATTTACATTCCCAAATGCTTCTGAAAACTGTGAAATGAGTCGGGAGGTAGAAGGACTCGCGTAAGTTTGTGTCAAAAGGGCAATTTGTTTGCCTGAACGGGCTACAGACTGCAATTTAGAAGTAACCCCGGCATCCAGGGCTTCCCATTCTACAGGATTCCCCTGAGCTAAAGGACCCTGAAGGCGGGTGCTGTCGTAAAGGGAAAGAACAGAAGCCTGAATACGCGCATTTGTCCCCCCAAGGACCTTGGCCTCCTTGTTCCTTTCAATTTTTATCGGCCG
>CAZEQO010000003.1:0-3880 GCA_964514365.1 uncultured Robiginitalea sp.
CTGAAAACGAGAATGAGGGGGGCGAAGCCTTAATCCAGGGGGTAAAGTACTTCTCAACAAGTTTTTTAACCTCCTTGACATTCGTATCCCCCACAACGACCAGGTAGGAATTGGCCGGCACAAAATAGTCGGCGTAGAAGCGCTCTACGTCTGACAGTGTTACATTGTTTACCGTTTCCTCTGTAGTGAATTCTCCATTGGGATTATTTTTCCCATAGGCGAGCGCATAGCGAACCCTGTTGGCAATGGCTGAGGCGCTCTTTTCAGAGGTCTTCAAACCTGTGATCAGTTTTTCCTTTTCCTTGTCAAATTCTTCCTGGGTAAAATTTGGATTCAGGGCTGCATCTGCCATCAGTTCCATAAGTCTCGGGAAGTATTTGCTCAAACCTGATCCATAAGCCCCCTGTGAATATATTTCCAGGCTCGCCCCCATAAAGTCGATTTCTTCGTTAAAGTCATCCATGGAGATGTTTTTTGAACCTTTCCCCATCATGCTTCCCGTAAGGCTGGCTACTCCGGCCTTATCTCCTTCGAAAATCGGAGGGTTGTCGATATCGAGTTGAATGGATACGCGGGGAAGCTTATGGTTTTCCACCACCAGGACGGTGAGGCCGTTGCCCAATTTAAACTGCTCTGCCTTATCCAGGTTAATTTTGGGTGCCGGTCCCGGTTCGGGCATTTTGGACCGGTCTATCTGAGCCTGGAGCGAAAAGGCTCCCAGGGCCAATACGAGGGTAAATAGTAGCTTTTTCATAGTCTTAATTGTCCATTTTATCACCCGGCAAGTATTCAATGACCGCACGCTGGGTAGGTTTTAAATATTTTATGGCCACATCGCGAATTTCTTCCCGCGTAATGGATCTGAATATTTCGATTTCTTTATTGATCAGGGAAGTATCCCCGTAAAGCATATAGTTTGTCGCAAGGGAGCCTGCAATCCCCGCAATGGTGGAATTGGAGTTTACAAAGTCGTTTTCAAACTTATTCTGCAATTTCTGGTAGTCCTTTTCGGAGATCAGTCCCATCCGTAAAGCTTGCACTTCCTCCTCGATCTCCTCTACCAGGGTTTGAAGGGAAGTTTCCCCCACAGGGAGTCCAAAAATGAGATACATTCCATAGTCTTCCTGCCCGATGTTAAAGGCGCCTATCTGAAGCGCTTGCTTTTGTTCATCTACCAGTTTTTTGTAGAGCTTGGAACTTCTTCCATCGCTGAGGTAGGTGGAGATCATATCGAGTATACGGGCATCTCGTTCTCTGAAGCCAGGAGTCCTGTAGGCTACCATAGCCGCTGGAATCTGAATATTCGGATCGTACGCCTTCTCGCGAATTTCCTGGGTGATGGGTTCTTCCTTTGGAAAATCCCGGGTAATCTCCGCCCCTCTTGGGATGGGCCCGAAGTATTCTGAAATCATTTTTTTTGTTTTAGCGATGTCCAGGTCACCAGCCACGACCAGGACCGCGTTGTTGGGCACATAATATTTGGCGTTGTACGCCCTTACATCTTCAAGTGAGGCTGCTTCCAAATCGCTCATATACCCGATATTCGGATCTTTGTATGGATGCTCCTGAAAGAGTGTCTTTCCGAGAACGGGAAGAAGTTGCCCATACGGCCTGTTGTCGTAATTCAGGCGTCTTTCTTCTTTAACCACTTCGATCTCCCGGTCGAGAGCTTCCTGGCTTATGGTCGGATGCAAGAGTCTTTCCGATTCCAGCCACAGGCCGAGTTCGAGATTGTTCGAGGGAAAGAGTTCGTAATAGTAGGTCCGGTCCTGAGAGGTGTTGGCATTGTTTTGCCCCCCGCGGGTTGAAATGATTTCATCCCATCCGCCTGTGGGAATATTCTTTGAACCGTCAAAGAGCAGGTGCTCAAAAAGGTGTGCAAATCCAGTGCGACCCTCTGTTCGGTCTTTGCCGCCCACGTGGTACATAATTGAAGTGATGACCACAGGTGCGGAATTGTCCTGATGCAGGATCACATGGAGTCCATTGTCCAGGTCGTATTCCTCATAAGCGACTTCCTGAGCCCGGACAAATCCGGCTACAAAGAGGATGATCGCAAGTAATTTCCATTTTTTCATAATCAGGTTTTTAAAAAGAAGTTGCAAGATACTGACAAATGCCCTAAAACTAAAAAAGGAAAAAATCAAAAATGTATTGTTTCGATAAAGCCGGGAATCACTAAGGGTTTAACACTATTTTATCATAAAGTTCGCGTTACACCCCGTATCTTTTGAAAAAAACCAAATGACCATGAGTATATACCGCTTCGCTTTACCCATCCGATTCGGGCTTGCCACCAGTGGCAGTCTTATCGCTTACTTCCTGATACTTTCTCTTTTTGACCTGCACACCAATGTATTTTATAGTCTCTTTAATGGGGTCATTACCGGATTCGGTATTTATGAAGCCATTAAATACTATAAGCTCGAAATGGGTGATAAATTTACCTATAGTGCGGGTTTTACCGCAGGATTGACTGTGGGTTTTGTCGCCACGATTATTTTCACCCTGTTTTTTGCCATTTACAGTACGGAGGTGAATACAGCCTTTCTTGAAAACCTGTCGACAACCTTCTTTAAAGATTTTAAGGGTTTTGAGGCTATCGTGTTTTTTACGGTGGCGATCATGGGGTTTGCCACTACGATGGCACTTACCCTCACCTTTATGCAGCTTTTTAAAACGAGTTACACGCCAAAAAAAACTGATTAAATACCCTTTCTATTTCCGTATTAACTCCTATATTTGCACCCGCCTTAGCCAAAACTTCAGATCGTTGGAGGGGAAAGGCCTAAAAGTTCATTTTTTTAAAACAACGCTATGTACGCAATTGTAGAGATAGCAGGGCAGCAATTTAAAGTTGCAAAAGACCAGAAGGTTTTCGTGCATCGCTTAAAGGAAGAAGAAGGGAAAAAAGTTACCTTCAGCAATGTTCTTCTGATTGGCAATGATGCTTCGGTAACTGTTGGCGCCCCGGCTATAAAAGGTGCTGCCGTAGAGGCAAAAATTTTAAAGCACCTTAAGGGAGACAAGGTTATTGTCTTCAAGAAAAAGAGAAGAAAAGGATACCGTGTTAAGAACGGACATCGGCAGTATCTGACAGAACTGTTGATTGAAGGAATTAAGGCTTCAGGTGCCAGGGCTGAGACTTCTGAAGAGAAGGCTCCTGCCACAAAGAAGGCTAAGCCAGCTGCGGAAGCTCCAAAAAAAGAAGCTGCTCCAAAAGCAAAAGAAGTAAAAGCTCCGGCTGCAGAAGCAGTTGAAGATTTCAGCGGGAAAACCGTTGCAGATCTCAAGGCACTGGCTAAAGAGAAAGGTATCAGCGGGTACTCTTCCATGAAGAAGGCTGAACTCCTCAAAGCGTTGACAGGTAAGTAAATAGTAACAGGGAATATTTTCCCGAAAATAGAATAGATCATGGCACATAAGAAAGGTGTAGGTAGTTCCAAAAACGGACGGGAGTCCGAATCGAAACGCCTCGGGGTTAAAATCTTCGGAGGTCAGAGCGCTATTGCCGGAAATATTATCGTACGTCAAAGAGGTACGAAGCACAATGCCGGGGATAATGTTTATGTAGCAAAGGATCATACGCTGCATGCCAAGGTTGATGGTGTTGTCCGTTTTACCAAGAAGGCAGGTGGAAAATCTTTTGTATCTATTGAGCCGGTAGCTGAGGCTTAATCTTACAGATCACCTCATAATATAGACCCGTTTCACCTTCAGGTGGAGCGGGTTTTTTCGTCCCCTTGAACGGGAATAAATCGAGCTGAACTCCAGTGATTTCGATTCAGCCGATAAAAAAATCCCCGGGTTTTGCCCGGGGATTTTTTAGTAGAGTATGGTATTGTAGTTTAATACCGGTAGTACTCCGGCTTATAAGGGC
>CAZEQO010000003.1:3959-40842 GCA_964514365.1 uncultured Robiginitalea sp.
TATACCTTTCGCTCATATTCTTCACCCCGCTTCCATAACTCTATTTGGGCAAGGGTCTGATTTGTAAAGCTGTTGCTCATCACAAAACTCGGATGGCCGGTAGCACACCCCAGATTTACCAGGCGCCCTTCGGCCAGGACGATGAGGTCTTTGCCGTCCAAAGTATATTTATCTACCTGTGGCTTGATTTCATCTCGTGTTTGTCCAAAGGTGCCATTGAGCCAGGCCATATCGATTTCATTGTCAAAATGGCCGATGTTGCAGACAATCGCCTTATCCTTCATAGCGCGGAAATGTTCCTCCCGGATAATATCTTTGTTTCCAGTTGCGGTAATGACCACGTCAGCAGTGCCCACTACAGATTCGAGCTTCCGCACTTCATAACCATCCATACAGGCCTGTAGAGCGCATATAGGGTCTATTTCAGTGACTGTAACAATCGCTCCGGCCCCCCTGAAACTCGCTGCGGTTCCCTTGCCGACATCTCCGTACCCTGCAACGACTACTCTTTTCCCGGCTAACATGGTATCTGTTGCCCGGCGAATGGCATCCACTGCACTTTCGCGACAGCCGTATTTATTGTCAAATTTAGATTTAGTCACCGAATCGTTGACATTGATAGCCGGTACGGGCAGAGTACCGTTTTTGACCCGTTCGTAAAGTCTGAGTACTCCGGTGGTGGTCTCTTCAGAAATACCTTTGATTTCAGAGGCGAGTTCGGGAAAGCGATCCAGCACCATATTGGTCAGGTCCCCCCCGTCGTCGAGGATCATATTTAAAGGTTTGCGGTCTTCTCCAAAGAACAGTGTTTGTTCTATACACCAGTCGAATTCCTCCTCGCTCATCCCTTTCCATGCATAAACCGGTATTCCGGCAGCGGCAATGGCTGCAGCAGCGTGGTCCTGTGTAGAGAAAATGTTACAAGAGCTCCACGTAACCTCAGCTCCCAGGGCTGTAAGGGTTTCAATAAGCACAGCGGTCTGTATGGTCATATGAAGGCATCCTGCTATACGCGCACCTTTCAAAGGCTGAGCTTCTCCGTACTCTGACCTCAGCGCCATAAGTCCGGGCATTTCGGCTTCCGCGAGTTCGATTTCCTTACGACCCCATGCCGCCAGGGAAAGATCCTTAACTTTGTAAGGAACGTATTCGATTGTTTTAGTACTCATAGTCAATATAATTTTTATTGCGTAATGTTTCCAGAGGGTCACCTTCGATTCCAATGGCCCACAGGCACTCCTGAAAAACGATTTCAAAGATACGGATAAGATTACAAAACAATGCCACTTTACAAGACACTAATAAGCAGCGAGGTTTTTCAGCTATACCTCTGGAAGATCGAAGAATCAGAGTTGTGGCTCTCCAGGGATATCGCCCTAACCCCCCATTGTCAGGCACGGCTGGAGGGGATGAAGTCTCAACTCCATCGAAGGGGATTTCTCAGTATCCGCCACCTGCTTGCACAGGCGGGGTATACAGATTCAGATCTGTATTATGACGAGGCCGGGAAACCCCATCTGAAGGATGGCACCTTTATTTCCATTACCCATTCCTTTGAGTTTACCGGGATTATCCTGTCAAAGAAGCAGGAGGTGGGCATTGATATTGAAAAGCAAAGGGATAAAATACTGCGAATTGCGCATCGGTTTACCCCTGTCAGGGAATACAGGACCCTCGCCAATGACCAGGCCCTGATCCGCAAACTGACCATGGTGTGGGGCGCTAAGGAATCGATTTACAAAATTATGGGGATCCATGGGCTGAGTTTTTTAAATCATATCCGGGTTGCGGAATTCGATCTGGAGCAGGGTCATACGAATGCCGAGGTTTTCATAAAGGGAACTTCCGGGAGGTTTGAGGTTTATTTCATGGAATTTGAGGGCTTTACCCTGGCCTATGCGCTCAGTATTTGAGAGCGGTTTTAGCCAATCTCACCAGAAGCGATGGGAGGATTCCGATCAGACCGCCTACCTTTGATATTTAAAAAAAGTCCATGGAAATTTCAGTCGAACTAACCTTTAGCCCGCTTCAGGATGGGTATGAGCCCCATATTATTCGTTTTATTAAAGCACTTAGGAACTCAGGTCTCACTGTGCTTGAAAACCCTATGAGTACCCAGATTTACGGCGATTACGCCCGGGTAATGGAAGTGCTGAATCGGGAAATGTACACGAGCCTGGAGGGAGTTGAACAGGGGGTTTTTTACCTAAAAATGGTCAAAACAGACCGAAGTGCCTATGAGCCCCATTTTTGATTTTTTCCTGGACCCATACCGGGAGCGCTCCGTATTTCTTATCCTGCTCGAAGTTGTCGCTTTTGTATTTGGAATTGCCAGTGTTGTCCTGGCGAAACGCGAAAGTATCCTGGTGTACCCCACGGGTTTGATCGCCACTGTAATCACTATGTACCTTTTCTTTAAGGACAGGCTTCTCGGGGACATGATGATCAATCTGTATTACTCCCTGATGAGTATCTATGGTTGGTGGAACTGGTCCAGGCGCAAGGAGGGAGCTACTGTAGTGCATATTTCCAGAACGAATAAAACTGAAAAAGGCATAGGATTTCTATTTTTTGTCGCGGCCTCGGGCCTCAATTACATTATTTACAAGGTCTTTGATGTTGCCATCGGCCCCTCGAATTATGTGGATATACTCACCTCCGGAATATTCTTTACCGCCATGTGGTATATGGCTACCAAAAAACTGGAAAACTGGACCCTCTGGATTTTGGCAGATCTCATTACCATACCCCTTTATGCCTACAGGGGTTGGGGAATGTTGTCCCTTCAGTATTTGATATTCACTATCTTGGCTGTTCAAGGTTACAGGGAATGGAAAAAACGTTTAAACAAGAACCTTCAAACATCCTGAAAGTAGTAGTTTTTGGTCCTGAATCTACGGGGAAAACGACCCTTGCCAAAGCCCTGGCCTCCCATTACCAGACACAGTGGGTTCCGGAATACGCCCGGGAGTACCTGCAGGAAAAATGGAATCGCACCCGGGAGACGTGCCGTCCAGAGGATCTTCCTCCTATTGCGTCAGGTCAGATGGCACTGGAAAACACCCTCACCCGCTCGGCTAATCGATTGTTGATTTGTGATACCGACCTTTTGGTGACTAAAGTGTATTCTGAAGCGTATTACGACGGGTTCTGCGATCCGGAAATTGAAAGATATGCCCTGCAGAACACTTACGACTTGTACTTACTTACCGGAATCGACGTGCCCTGGGTTCCTGACGACCTGCGCGATAAACCGGAAGAGCGGGAAGAGATGTTCGCGCGATTCAAATCGGCTCTGGAGCTAAATAAGCGCAGTTTTATTATATTAAGGGGATCCCCTGAAAAAAGGCTTGAGGAAGCCATTTACCAAATTGATAAACTCTTGAATCCATGAATCCATTTTCAGAGGAAGACAAACTTCTCCTGTCCAAAAAGGGGATTACCCCCGAGAAGGCCGCCCAACAAATTGAAACCTTTCGGGAGGGGATACCCTATGTAGCCCTATCCAAAGCAGCTGTAGTCGGGGATGGGATTATCCGGCTTTCCCAGGAGCAACAACTGCACCTTCGGAAGCATTACAAGGAACAAAGATCGGATCTGAGAGCCCTTAAGTTTATTCCGGCCTCCGGTGCTGCTTCCCGTATGTTCAAAGATTTATTCGGGTTTTTACAAAGCTTCAACCCTAAGGATACACCCCTTGAGGATTTTTTAAACCGTCCGGATCAGAAAGCGATTAAAACATTTTATGAGGGGTTGGAGCGCTTTCCGTTTTTCGATGAAATTTCAAGGTCACTTCCTGAAAAGTCGAATTCCCGGGGAGAGATGTTAGTTGCTTTAAAGGAAGGGGCCGCCTATGGGAGATCGGGTAATGTATCTCGTCTGCATTTTACTATTTCTCCCCAGCACAGGGATTTGTTCCAGAAGGAAGAGGATTCATTTGCAGCTGCAATATCCGCTGCTGCGGGTTGCGATTTCAAGATCACCTATTCGTATCAAAAAGAGTCCACAGATACCCTGGCAGTTACTCCTGAAAATGAACCATTCCGGGATGGAAGCGGGCAGCTGCTTTTCCGACCCGGTGGGCATGGGGCCCTTCTGGAGAACCTCAACGAACAAGACGCTGATCTGCTTTTTATAAAGAATATTGACAATGTTGTACCAGACCGGTCCCTGGAGGAAATTGCGGCCTGGAAGGAAGTGCTGGCAGGGTACCTGCTCAAAGTACAGTCCAAGGCGTTTAGTTTTCACAGAATGCTGGTCGACGGAACGGTGGATCACGATTTGTTAAAACGGGTGCACGCGTTTCTGGAAACGGGGCTGAACGTAAGATTTCCCGATGCCTTTCCGGGTTATAGCCTCGAAGAACAGATGGCTGTGCTTATCGACAAGTTGTCTCGCCCTATCCGGGTTTGCGGTATGGTCCGCAACGAAGGAGATCCCGGGGGAGGTCCCTTCTGGATAAAAGATACCATGGGGAATGAGTCTTTACAGATCGTCGAGTCGGCCCAGGTGGATTTGGAAGACGAAGCCCAACTCGAGATTTTTGAGAAGGCGACCCACTTTAATCCGGTAGATTTAGTTTGCGGGGTGCGCGACGCTTTTGGCAAAAAATTGGACCTGCTGCAATACGTGAATTCCAAACAGGGATTTATTGCTTCAAAAACCTTCGAGGGAAGGGAATTAAAAGCGTTAGAGCTTCCCGGTCTCTGGAATGGGGGGATGGCGTATTGGAATACGGTATTTGTAGAGGTCCCGGGGAGTACTTTCAACCCCGTTAAAACCGTAAATGACCTGCTCAAGCCGGCCCACCAGCCCTGATTTTGGGAAGGGTCAAATAAGGAAAAAATCATTTTTGTCATCAGTGTGATGTCCGTATCTTTGCGGTATCTCATAAGGGGTGCTTTGGTTTTTAAGGGATTGTAGATCGCATAAAAACCGGGCTGAGATTATACCCGATGAACCTGGGCAGGTAATGCTGCCAAGGGAACACCGAGAGAGTTCGTCCTCAATTTCAGGAGTTCTCCTTCTTTCCATCCGGGTTGGCATTTTGCCACAAAAACGAATTCACCGCTGAATAATGGCCCCTTTTGTTCGTAAACGCAGTACGAATGAAAAAGATAGTTTTATGGGGATTGTTTTTATCGATCCCTTTGGCAACACTGGCCCAGGAAACACAGACGGATACCACCGAATTGGATCAGATCGCCCTGGATGAGGTTCTGGTTTCAGCTGTCCGGGTAACCCGTGAGGCCCCGGTAACGTTTTCCAACCTGAAAAAGGACCGAATTGCCAAGCGCAATCTTGGACAGGACATCCCAATCCTAATGAATTACCTGCCTTCGGTAGTCACCACCTCAGATGCAGGTGCCGGGATTGGATACACGGGGATACGTGTAAGGGGTAGTGACGCCACCCGTGTGAATGTCACTATAAATGGGGTTCCTTATAACGATGCGGAATCTCAGGGAACTTTTTGGGTCAACATGCCCGATTTTGCCTCTTCAACCGAAAGCTTGCAACTTCAACGCGGGGTAGGAACCTCTACTAACGGGGCGGGAGCCTTTGGGGCCAGTTTGAATATTCTCACTGACCTGGTCTCCTCCGAGGCTTACGCCGAACTTACAGCATCAGCAGGTAGTTTTAATACCCACCGGGCCACCGCGAAATTCAGTACAGGTTTGCTGGGAGATCAATTTGAATTTTCCGGCCGGCTCTCCCGGATTGCCTCTGACGGGTACATCGATCGCGCAGCTTCGGATTTGGATTCCTATTTTCTTCAGGGTGCTTTTGTAAAGGAAAAAACCCTGCTGAAGGCCCTTCTGTTTGGAGGTCATGAAGTGACATATCAGTCCTGGTATGGTTTTGATCCCGATGTACTCAGCGCTATTGGGGTAGACAACAACCTGGAAACCAACCGGAGGTACAATATTGCGGGCATTCAGTTTGACCGGGATGGAAATTTCGAAGGGTTTTATGACAATCAGGTAGATGATTACAAACAGGACCACTTCCAATTACACTGGAACCAGGAATGGACAGAGGCTTTTCAAACCAACATTGCCCTTCACTACACACGGGGACGCGGGTTTTTTGAAGAATACGTAGACGAGTGGTATTACACCAATGTCCTCTTCGCCCCGGATGCCCAATTGAGTTTTCTGGGTTTGGATAACCCCGTCATTGACGGGGAGGAAATCAGTACGATGGATTATGCACGCCGGCGCTGGCTGGACAATGATTTCTACGGGACTGTTTTTTCAGGAACCTATCGTCAGGGGCCTTTGGAGGTGCTCCTCGGGGGAGGTTGGAATACCTACAGGGGTGATCACTTCGGGGAGGTGATATGGGCCAGGTATGCCGGGGGGCTTGAGCCCCGGGATCGTTACTACGAGGACGATTCTCAAAAGGACGACCTCAATATATTTGCCAAAGCCAGTTACCGTCTGGGAAACAAATGGCAGTTCTTTTTGGATCTGCAGTACAGGGGTGTTCGATACCAGGCAAACGGGGAACAAACCGGACTGGTGGATGATCGATTCCGGTTTTTCAACCCCAAATCGGGGATCACATATAGGATCAACCCTTCCCAGAACCTGTATTTGTCCTATGCCGTTGCAAACCGGGAACCCAACAGGAATGACTATGAAAACGGGAACCCCAAACCGGAGCGCCTGCAGGATTTTGAATTGGGTTGGCGATACCTGAAGGAACGGACCAGTATAAACGCCAACCTGTATTATATGCGCTACAAGGATCAATTGGTGCTCACCGGGGATCTCAACGACGTAGGGGCTCCTATCCGGTCCAATATTGGAGATAGCTACAGGCTGGGTCTGGAAATTGATGTGGATATGCCTCTGGGCCGGGCTTTTCAATGGCAACCCAACCTGGCCCTTAGTACCAACCGGAATATCGATTTCTTTTTCAGGCGGGATGGGGAGCTGACCAATTTAGGAAACACCCGGATCGCCTTTTCCCCGGAAGTGGTCCTGGGGAGCCGGTTGGTGTATAACTTTTCAGAAGACTTGCAGTTTGCCCTGCTGACCAAGTTGGTGGGGGAGCAGTTTATGAGTAATATTGAAGCCGAAAAATCAAAATTGGAGGCCTACACCCAAACCGATTTCAACCTCCAGTACCGTATAAAACCCTTTGGTTGGTTCTCGAACGTGGCCCTTACCCTTCTTGTGAACAATATTTTTGATGCGAAATTCAGTTCAAACGGGTACTTCTACACCTTTGATGATGATTTCAGTAATCCAGGTAGCGTAACTACGGTTGAAGGAGTAGCGTATTACCCCCAGGCGGGTATTAATTTCCTGGCCGGGATTACAGTTCGTTTCTGAGGGTAACCCCTAGTTGGAGATGACAACACTGTTCCCGCTGGCATTCGCCCGATACTCCAGCATATCGAAGTAGCGATTGCCGTCATCCGGGCGGTCCAGTTGCTGGCCTGTAAACAAACTGTACTCGTAATCCTCACAGGAGCAGCGGGCATTCTGTCCCGTAATTGCCATGGTCGGGCAACTGGCTTCAAAAGCGCGAAAGACGTCAAATCCTGTGTTCATCACAAACACCCCCCGAATCCCGACCCCCTCTGTGGGGATGTAAACCGGGTTGCCAATGGTCATCAGATCGGCGTATGACGGGAGGGCCAGATTGATTTCGAACCGGAATCCCAATTCCTGCAAATACGGGTTACGCTGCCCGGTATCGCTATCACAACAGACGAGTATAAAGAGCAACAGCACAGGGAGTAAGAAGCGTTTTAAGGACATCCGATCGCTTTTGATTTCCGCAAAATTCCGTAAAAAAACCCTATCTTTGTTTAAATCCTCAAAATAACTTACAATTCAGGTAAGTATTACGGGGATTTTCTGTTTATAAATTGGTTTCACTATGAGTAAAGTTTCATACTACACGGAAGAGGGGTTAAAAAAACTGAAGGAAGAGCTGAATCAACTCAGGGATGTGGAACGACCCAAGGCATCTCAGGCAATCGCTGAAGCCCGTGATAAGGGGGATTTATCAGAGAATGCAGAATACGACGCTGCCAAGGAGGCTCAGGGGCTCCTGGAAATGAAAATTGCCAAGCTCGAAGAGACCCTGTCCAATGCCAGGCTTATTGACGAATCCCAACTGGACACCTCCAAGGTGTTGGTGCTTTCAAAAGTCCGGCTTCGAAATAAACAGAACAAAATGGAGGTGGCTTATACCTTAGTCGCAGAAAGTGAGGCGGACCTGAAAGCCGGAAAGATCTCTGTAACTTCACCAATAGGAAAAGGGCTTTTGGGAAAGAAGGTTGGAGATGTCGCTGAGATTCAGGTACCCAGTGGTGCACTGCAATTCGAGATTCTGGAAATATCGCGATAAAATATTGAAGATTACACCAACCAGTTGCCTGACGGGACACTTATATGTATAACTCGGGGGCGCAATAACGGGAATTATGGCAAGTATTTTTACCCGGATAATCAATGGCGAAATCCCCTGCTATAAAATTGCAGAGGATTCGGATAATTTTGCTTTTCTCGATATTCAACCCAATGCCCCGGGGCATACATTGTGCATCCCCAAGAGGGAAGTGGACAAAATCACGGATTTGGATGCCGGGGCCTATATGAGTCTGATGCGCTTTAGCCGGGAAGTCGCTTTGGCTTTAGAGGCAAGTATGGATTGCAAGCGGATTGGCATGACAGTAATCGGCCTGGAAGTACCCCACGTGCACGTACATCTGATTCCCCTTCGTGAAATGGCAGATGCCACATTCCAGACAAAAGCCAAACTCTCTCCTGAAGCCTTTGAGGCCATAGCGGAGAAAATCAGATCCAGGCTCAAATAAAATTTTAGAGTTCACACTCCAATTTCTATTTGGAACATAAGCCAGGGGCCTGGTCGTAATGCACATACCCCAGGTGCACCCCATTTTGCTGCCGGCCTTCCAAGTATACTCAGGGCCCTGATGCCAGGAGTGTATAAACCAGCGCGCCTACCAGGACTATTCCCAGGAGAACCAGGATAAAGAAAAGTGGTCGAAACCTGATCTTTGCCTTTTCGGGCTTCAGGGCTTTCTGATAATATTCTACGCTGCGTTCAATGTCCGGGGTCCACCGGATTGGATAGAGGACGGAGCCACAGGTGTTGCATTTGAGTTCGTGGGTTACCTCAGGGGTAATTCGGTCGAAGAACCGACCGATCAAATGCTTTTGGTAGAAAGTGAGCGTTAAATCCTGATTAAAACATTCAGGACAATTATTGGTCACAGGGTTCTGACTTAGAATATGTCTTTCGTTCGCCGCCATATCAACTGAGGGTTTTAAAACTGAGTTGCATCACGGTTCCTTCCTTCCCGGAAGAGAGCACCTTGATTTTCCCTTGATGGTATTCTTCAACAATTCGTTTTACCAGAGACAGTCCCAGGCCCCATCCGCGTTTTTTGGTCGTAAAACCCGGATTGAAGATTTCCTGAAATTGTTTCCTGGGGATGCCGTGTCCGGTGTCGCATACCAGGACGTTGACTGACTGGTTGCCCTGGAGAATCTCAATGGAGATCTCCCCTTTTCCCTTCATGGCATCGATTCCGTTTTTGACGAGGTTTTCTATTGTCCAGTGGTACAGGGATTCATTCAGGGAAACGCTTGCGGATTCCACTTTGGTGTGAAAGGTGAATGTAATGAGCCTGGAACTTCGGGTCTGTAAATATTCAAAAGCGGTTTTGGTTTCCGCCACAATGTCCCGGGGTTCTAATTTGGGTAGAGACCCGATCTGGGAAAACCTTTCCGTTATGGTTTGCAGCCGGCCGATATCCTTTTCGATTTCCTTGGTAATCCGGGGGTTTACGGCCTCGTTTTTCAACAGCTCATTCCAGCCCAAGAGGGAAGTCAGCGGCGTCCCAATCTGATGCGCCGTCTCTTTGGCCATCCCTGCCCACAATTTATTCTGTTCGGAAACTTTGTTGGTTTTAAAGAAAAAGAAAATGACAGTCCCGAAAAGAAAAATGATGAGCAATAGGGCAATGGGATAGTATTTTAGTTTGTTGAGTACTTCGGAGTTGCCGTAGTAGAGGGTCGCCAGATGTTCGTTCTGATAGTCGATTTGAATCGGTTTGTTTTCAGCTTGAAAGTCCCTGATCTTGTCTTGTATACGGGTGCTGTCCTCAGGGGAGACCTTGGGCATATTATTGATCTTGACAGAACCGTCCGCATTTACAAGGATCATAGGGGTCGTGGTATTTCGTTGCAACACTTTCAAATGAAGCGTGCCCAGTTCCAGATTCTCTGAGGATCGGAGAAGTTCGGATTGGGCAGTAGCCCATATCTCCATTTTATGTCGCTCTTCTTCTTTGAATTTTTTGAAAAAACTGTTGGTATTCCAAAGTATCAGGCTGACGATAACAAAGGCGGAGATCAGCAAAAATGTATTCGAAAACTTCCCTGGAGGATTTATTTTCATGCCCCTTTCTTGTAGTCATTAAAGATAACTGAAATTGAAGGGAATTGTTGTGAGAAGTATGATTTTGACCTTCTGCTTTCTGGCAGATTTCAATACCTTTGTCACCATGAGTGACTCCTACCTGACCCTCTTGCCTGAAAAACTGGAAACCCGGGATTTGCACGGGTATTTGCTCGGAGCAGTAGGCCCGAGGCCTATTGCTTTTGCGAGTACCGTAGACAGGGATGGGAAACCTAATCTCGCCCCCTTTAGTTTTTTTAATGTCTTTAGTGCCAATCCGCCGATTTTGATTTTTTCCCCGGCTCGCAGGGTCCGGGACAATACCGTCAAGCATACCCTTGAAAATGTAATGGAAACCCGGGAAGTGGTCATCAACGTTGTTTCTTATGCCATGGTACAGCAGATGTCCCTTGCCAGCACGGAGTACGACCGGGGGGTAAATGAATTTGTAAAGGCCGGTTTTACCATGTTGCCCTCAGAAGTCGTTACCCCCTGCCGGGTGGGGGAGTCCCCCGTTCAATTTGAATGTGAGGTAACCAAAATTGAACCCCTGGGGGAATCAGGTGGTGCCGGGAATCTTATATTTTCAAAAGTAGTCCGGGTACATATCAGCAGGGATGTGCTGACAGAAACCGACACCCTGGACCCTGTAAAGCTGGATTTGGTAGCCCGGATGGGGGGTAATTGGTACTCCAGGGCCATAGAGGGGCTTTTTGAGGTTCCCAAACCCTTGACTACTAAGGGTATTGGTGTAGACCTTATCCCGGAAGCCATCCTCAAGAGTCCTGTGCTGAGTGGGAATGACCTCGGGATGTTGGGGAATTTTGAGCGCTTGCCCTCCCAGGCGGAGATCGCTGAATTTCTCGAGATGAACCCGGAGCTTCAAAACCTTCTGAATATCTCAGATGAGATTCAGATACACGCACGGGCCAAAGCCTTTCTACACCAAAACGATGTAGAGTCCGCCTGGAAAATACTATTGGCCACAGGAGCCTGACCTGTTCATAGAACCTTCCAAAAGGAGGTCTTGAAAAGGAATGATTTTAAAATTTTAAACAAAGAAACGCAGTTAGAAATTATGGAAGTACAAGGAACAATCAAACTTATTGACGAGACAAAAACATACGGTTCAAACGGCTTTCGCAAAAGAGAGCTGGTATTGACCACAGATGAACAATACCCACAGCACCTGATGATCGAATTCGTTCAGGACAAAACGGATCTGTTGAATAATTTTCAGGTAGGACAGCAGGTCAATATAAGTATCAATTTACGGGGCCGGGAGTGGGTCAATCCGCAGGGTGAGACCAAATACTTCAATTCCATTCAGGGATGGCGGATTGAATTGGTGCAGGCCGGTGAAAAAGGAGGGAATATGCCGCCAGTCCCACCAATGGAGGCTTTTGAACCTGCGGAAAACCTCAAAGAAGAGGACTACGACGACCTCCCATTTTAAACCGTATTTGCTCGGGATATATTTGGCAAACCGCGCACCGGCAAACTGTTTTAGCCTATGTCCCTGACCCGTACTGTTGAGGTAATATTCAGGAGATTTCTACCTTCTCCTTTTGTTATTGCATTGCTCCTGACCCTGGTCACCATGGGCCTCGCCCTGGTTTTTGGAGAATATCCCGAGGGAGAAAACACCGGGAAGGATATCCTCAGGTCATGGGAAAAGGGGCTGTGGAATCGGGAACTCCTCGTGTTTGCATACCAGATGATGCTGATTCTGGTATTGGGCCATGTACTGGTACTCAGCAAGCCTATGGAACGCCTGATCCTCCGGCTCACCTCCCTCACGCGGGATGGAGCCTCGGCAGCCCTCCTGGTTGCCTCGACTACTATGTTGGTTTCATTTTTTAACTGGGGGCTCGGCCTGATCTTTGGCGCTATTTTGGCGCGAAAAGTAGGCGAGTATGCACAGAGGCAACAAATCCCATTGAATTATCCCCTGATTGGAGCCTGCGGCTATGTCGGTTTGATGATCTGGCATGGAGGAATCAGCGGATCGGCACCTATAAAAGTTTCCGAACCCGGCCATCTCGCCGGCCTTATGAACTCGGCTTCAAATGGAGCTGACTTAAATATATATCCCGAGACGATTCCCACTTCAGATACGATTTTTAGCCTGCCAAACCTGGTAGTGTTTGCACTGGTATTTACAGCGATTTGTGCCCTTGTTTATTATTTGGGGCGAAAGACGGGCCCTACCCTTATTTCGTTGCCATCCTATGCATTTTCCCCAAGGGAAAAGTCACCTGCATCAGGAGCGGAACGGCTCGATCACTCCCCCGTTTTATCCACGGTTTTGGGAAGTCTGATTTTTGTTGCTTTTCTGGTGCAGTACCTGCCTCAACTCAAAACGCTGAATCTGACCCCGGACATGCTCAATTTCTTTATGTTGGGCCTGGCCATACTTCTGCATGGGAACATTCGAAGTTTTTTACAGGCAACCCAGGAGGCTATTGGAGACACAGCCGGAATCCTGATACAGTTTCCGCTTTATTTCGGGATCATGGGAATCATGACGGAAAGTGGTCTGATCCACCGGATCTCTGATTTTTTTGTAGCCGTGAGTACGGATAGGACGTTTCCTGTTTTTACTTTTTTCAGCGCGGGCCTGGTTAATGTTTTTGTCCCGAGTGGAGGGGGGCAGTGGGCCGTACAGGGCCCGATAATTTTAGAAGCTGCCCAGCGCCTTGGGGTATCGTTTCCGAAAGCTGTACTGGCCCTTTCCTACGGGGATCAACTCACCAATATGCTCCAACCTTTTTGGGCCCTGCCACTTTTGGGGATTACCAGGTTAAAGGCTCGTGAGATCCTTCCGTATACTTTGCTTTTTATGTTTGTGGGGGGTGTGATTTTCCTGGGTGGTTTGTGGTTTTCCTGATCGTTCAGTATATTTTGCCTTAAAAATAGTCACTTTGAAATCCCAGCATATTCCCGTTCCCATCCTGACCCGGCGCCTGGTATTTCCTCCGGTAACCCAGGCAACCTCGGAAGGATTACTGGCTGTAGGCGGAGACCTGAGTACGGATCGCCTGATGCTGGCCTACCGCAATGGGGTGTTTCCCTGGTTTAGTGATGATTCCCTTTTGTTGTGGTGGAGCCCGGACCCAAGGGCAGTCCTTTTTCCCAAAAAACTCAAGATCTCCCGGAGTATGCGGCGATTACTGCAGAAGGATCGTTTCAGAGTCACCCGAAATAGGAATTTCACAGAGGTAATTACACATTGTGCCCGGGTGGAACGCGGGGAGCAGGAGGGAACTTGGATTACTGAACGCATGCTGCAGGCCTATGAAGAGTTGCATAATTTGGGGTATGCCGTTTCTTATGAAGTATGGGAGGACAACAAACTGGTAGGCGGTCTTTACGGGATCGACCTCGGGCATGTCTTTTGCGGAGAAAGTATGTTCAGCCTGGTTTCCAACGCTTCTAAAGTGGCTTTTATACAGATGGTGCGGGAATTGGAAGGTCAGGGATACAGTTGTATAGACTGCCAGGTGTACTCCCAACATCTGGGCACATTGGGGGCCGAGAAAATTCCGAGGGAGGCCTTTTTACAGATACTTACAAATTCAGGATAAGAGAAGAAAGCAGAAATAGAACAGGGCGCCCTTCCAACCAAAGCCCGACCCTGCGATACTCCGTTCCAACCTGTATTTTTGCCGTATTATTGGCTAAATAACCAAGCCAGGCACTGGCCCGCAGGCCGTACACAGGTCGGATACCCTTACCGACGGAGTTAAGGGCTTCCAGATTCCCAACCCAGTAGAGTTCTCCCGGGTCAAGTTTTTCCCCCTGTACGGGGCCGTCCGCTGAAAAGCGGTATCTGAAACGGTGCAGGGTACGGGAGGTAAGTATACGTTGTTCTGTTCGAAATCGATGTCCGAATCGAATGGAATGCTTACGGTGGATAAGGTTGAATTGCTGGGTCAGGCGCAATTCATTTTGATCCGGTCCTTCAAAAGGCTCTCTCAGGCGGTACATTATTCCCAGGCCCAGACTGCGTTGACGGGGCAGTTTAAAATTTGAAAAGTGTGCGAGATCTAAATGGATCGTCCCAATGCCGGATTCCATTGGATTTAAGAAAAGTGCGCGTTGGGCAAATGAAAAATTATGGGTGTAGCCCGGACTTAATGAATAGTTCAGGGAAATCTGGGGTTGCATAAATCCTATAAGATCGTCCTGCCCCCAGCATGTGCCGCAATAGAAAGCCAAACATAGAACCCCAATCCTTTTAATAAAGGACATGATCGTAATTTGGGGGTAGGGATTTGCGCTGATTTAAAAACTTCCCTTCAAAATCAAAGAGGATTTCAAAGTCCATATAGTGCCCTGTAGTTTTGGCATATACCATTACCTCATATCGGATTTCCGGGAGTATCAGGTTTTGAAAGGCATTTCTAAAGGTTTCTTCTGCGGAAGCAAAGGCCGTCCCTGGATATTGTTGTTGGATTTTTCGAATCTTATACTTCGAAAAGTTTTTTTTCAAATACGACTCCATGGCCTGATAGGACGCTTTGGGGATATCTACCTCGGAAATCCCCACTTCAATATCCTCCAGTACATCTCGGTCGTTGAATTCCACGCTGTACTTCAGCTTGTCCCGCTTGAATTTGATTTCGTAAGTCTGCTTACTGCTGTCGATTTCTTTATAATAGCGCAGTTTTCGAACCCCGTCGAGAAAGGGTTCCGCAAGGGCCAGGGAAGCCTGCGGAAACTGGGATTTCTTAATGCGAAATTCCCGCTCGTATTTCGCCTGGGCATTGAGGGAACAACAGAACAACATGGCGAGCAGGGTGATGATTCTATACTTCATTATACCTAAAACAATTAATTTCATGATCATTTACCATTCCCGTTGCCTGCATCATGGCATAAACAATAGTACTTCCTACAAAGGTAAAACCTCTTTTCTTTAAATCTGCACTCATTCGGTCAGAGAGCGGCGTTTTGGCCGGGGCCTCCCTGTAGTTGTTAAATGTATTTCGGATTTGCTTCCCATCTGAAAAACTCCAGTAGTAAGAGCTAAAGCTCCCGAACTCTTTTTGCACGGCAAGGAATGCCCGGGCGTTGGTGATACTTCCTTTGATTTTCAGGCGGTTTCGGACAATTCCCGCATCAGCCAGCAAGTTTTCGTATTTATCACTGCCGTACAAGGCAATTTTTTCAGGGTTAAAATTGTCAAAGGCGGTGCGAAAATTTTCCCTTTTTTTCAAAATGGTGATCCAGCTTAACCCAGCCTGAAAGGTTTCCAGCAGGAGAAACTCAAAGAGCTTCTGATCGTCCGTAACCTTGACGCCCCATTCCAAATCGTGATAGGATTCGTAGAGGGAATCGCCTTTACACCAGCCACATCGGTCTTTCTCCATGACTTAAATATACGGAATCCTAAGGTTTTGAAGGCATTTCATTGATAGGGATACTTTCGTTAAATAATAGTTAAACTTTCAAGTAATGATAGTAATGCTATTATATTTGCGGGTGAATAATCTGATCCTATGAAGCATCTGATCAATAATGTGAAGATTGCGGTGAATGAAAAGACCTATGTCAAGAATCCCGAATCTTCTGATTTGGGCAAGCGTATCGTGCAGAGTGGCATTGCTTTGATTTCAGAGGTGGGATTTGAAAATTTCAATTTCAGGAAACTCGGCGCGCGGATCGGATCAAACGAGAGCTCGGTTTACCGATACTTCGAAAACAAACACAAATTTCTCATTTACCTCTCGTCCTGGTATTGGGGGTGGAAGGAATATCAATTGGTGCTTACTACCAATAATATTCAGGACCCGGCCTACAAATTGGAAAGGGCATTGAATGTCCTTACGGAACCAGTAGAGGCGGATTCCTCATTTTCTTATATAGACGAAGCAGCTTTGTATCAGATCGTCATTAATGAGTACTCAAAGTCCTTTCTGACCAAGGAAGTCGATCGGGAAAACAAAGAGGGTTATTTTGAGATATACAAACGTATGGTAGGCCGGCTTCAGGATATGATCCTCGCGGTAAATCCGGATTATCCCTTTTCGGCAAGTCTTGCCAGTACAGTTCTGGAGGGCGCCATGCACCAGTATTTTCTCAAAGAACATTTTCCATCCCTTACAGACTGCGAGGATAAAGAGTCTGTTTATAAATTTTTCAGACACCAGGTATTCACTTCTCTAAACGTACAGATCGATGATTAAAAAAGTACTAACAGCCTGGCAGCGGCTAATCGGGCTCTTAACCCTGGAGAAAAAGGACGTTCTTCAGGTTTTTTACTACGCGATTTTCGCCGGGCTGGTGAACCTCTCCTTACCGTTGGGGATTCAGGCAATCATCAACCTGATTCAGGGAGCGCAAGTGAGTACTTCCTGGATTGTTCTCGTGATCCTGGTCACTTTGGGTGTTGCCTTTGTAGGTGCGCTCCAGCTGATGCAGATAAGGATCATTGAAAATCTGCAACAGAAAATCTTTACCAGAGCGTCATTTGAGTTTGCCTACAGATTTCCAAAAATAAAGATGGACCAGCTGCGCAACTATTACCCGCCCGAGCTCGCAAACCGTTTTTTTGACACCCTAACCGTCCAAAAATCGCTGGCCAAAATCCTGGTGGATTTCCCAGCCGCCCTGTTGCAGATTATTTTCGGCCTGCTTCTGCTTTCTTTTTACCACCCGTTTTTTATCATCTATGGGATCTTGCTGATTCTGCTGATCTACATCGTTTTTAAGTACACCTTCCAACGCGGATTGGAAACGAGCCTCGATGAATCCAAGAATAAGTATAAGGTAGCCCACTGGATTGAAGAGGTAGCCCGATGTATTGTCAGCTTTAAGCTCTCCGGGAAAACCTCCCTTGCTATTGACAAAAATGACAGCCTTGTCAGTGCCTACCTGGATGCAAGGGAGAGTCACTTTAAAATTCTCGTAATCCAGTTTGTGCAGATGATCGGGTTTAAAGTGCTTGTCTCTGCGGGGCTGTTGCTTATTGGAGGATTACTGGTGCTGAATCAGGAGATGAATATCGGGCAGTTTGTCGCGGCAGAAATCATCATCCTCTTGGTTATTAGTTCCGTGGAAAAACTCATCCTGGGTCTGGAGACCTTTTACGATTTACTGACTTCCCTTGAAAAACTCGGGCAGGTAGTCGATAAGGAACTGGAACCCGTGGGTGGAGAAAAACCCTTTGAAGAAGGAAGTGGATTTTTCGTGGAATTAAAAGATATATCTTACAAGATCCCGGAACGGGAGAAGAAAATCATCGATGGGGTAAACCTCAAAATCTCACCCACCTGTACCATCCTCCTGAAAGGACCTTCGGGCTCTGGAAAATCAACACTCCTGAGGTTGATCGCCGCTATTCTGGAACCCGATGAAGGACAGATTTTCATCAACGAGGTTTCCCTGAAAGGCGTGGACCTGAATTATTACCGGTCCCACCTCGGGAAGTCCTTACCCGAGGAAACACCCTTTGAAGGTACCATCCTGGAGAACCTGACCTTTGGAGATAAAAGTATCAGCATGGAAGAGGTGTACTGGGCCCTCGAAAAGACCAAATTAATTTCTTTTGTCAAGGAACAGCCCCAGGGTTTGAATACCATTCTATATCCGGAAGGGAAACAAATTCCCTTTACGGTGGGTAAAAAACTGGTACTGGCACGGAGTATCCTCCGCAAACCAAAACTTTTGTTGCTGAAGGATCCGCTGGACCATTTTAAGTCGAACGAGGCCAAGGATGTCATGGACTTTCTGACTGATCCTGAAAACGGATGGGCACTGGTTGTGGTCAGTGAAAATGAGCGCTGGGCTTCACGATGTGGAAGAGTAGTTTACTTTGAAGATGGTAAGATTCTAAAAGAGAACGGAAATGCTTAATATTTCACCGAGTAAATTGAACGAAAAGGTAGACCTGAATCGGTTTGAAGCCGTGCAAAAGGTTTTTCACCGGAGGCATTATAAGTATTTTGACCGGTTTCTATTGGCATTTGCGATTATTACACTGATCGTATTATTTCTACCCTGGACCCAGAATATTAAGGGGGAAGGATTTCTGACTACTTTGAATCCGGATCAGCGCCCACAGACCCTTCAATCCCCCATCCCGGGGCGTCTTGAAAAATGGTACGTCCGGGAAGGAGACTATGTGGCAAAGGGAGATACCATCCTTTTTATGTCAGAGGTCAAGAGCGAGTATTTCGACCCCCGGCTCATTGAGCGTACCGGGCAGCAAATAGATGCAAAGACAATGTCGGTATCCTCCTATCAGGAGAAGGTTCGCGCCCTTCAAAATCAGATCAGGGCCCTTGAAAATGAGCGGCGGCTCAAGCTGGAACAAGCCAGGAACAAGCTTATACAGGCTAAACTCAAGGTTCAAAGCGATAGTATTGATCTGGAGGCAGCAAGGACAAATATCAGTATTGCGGAGCGGCAGTATAACCGTACGACCCAATTGCAGCAGGAAGGTCTGAAAGCGGTGACGGACGTGGAGGAAAAGCGCCTGAAATTGCAGGAAACGCAGGCCAAGCTGATTTCCCAACAGAACAAACTGCTCGCCAGTAAGAACGAGGTGCTCAATGCGGAGATGGAGATCGGAAGGGTGCAGGCAGAATATACCGATAAAGTCTCAAAGGCTCAGAGCGACTTGTTTACAGCCCAGTCCTCCCAATTTGATTCTGAAGCCCAGGTGACAAAATTAGAAAATGAACGATCCAACTATGAACTTCGTTCGGAAATGTACTACATCCGCGCCCCTCAAAACGGTTTTGTCAACAGGGCGATAAAGGCGGGGATAGGAGAAACTTTTAAGGAAGGGGAGGAACTGGTCAATATCATGCCCTCGGACTACGAAATGGCGGTGGAGACCTTTGTCTCCCCTATAGACTTACCCCTGATCCATCTCGGGGAGAAAGTCCGGATTCAGTTTGATGGATGGCCCGTTATTGTTTTCAGCGGATGGCCCAATGTGTCTTACGGAACTTACGGAGGTACGGTTGTAGCGATCGAGACGTTTATCAGCCCGAATGGCAAATACCGCGTCCTTCTTGCGCCGGATGAAGAAGACCATCCGTGGCCCAAGGATCTGAGGGTTGGTTCGGGGGCTAATACCATCGCACTCCTGGAAGATGTTCCGATATGGTTTGAACTCTGGAGGCAACTCAACGGTTTCCCTCCGAATTACTACACACCTGATAACGGTGTTGAAACAGCTAAAAAATAACATGCGGCTCAGACTCGTCTTACTGCTCTTTATCTGTTTTTCTTCCCTGGCCCAGGCGCAACAGGTTGACAGCCTGGTTCTCGGGTTCCGGGAGTATCTGGCCTATGTAAAACAGTTCCATCCTGTAGCCCGGCAGGCGCAAATCGTGCTAGGTGCTGCCGAGGCGAACCTATTGCAATCCAGGGGTGGGTTCGATCCGAAGCTGGAGGTGGATTACGACCGAAAGGAATTCAGTGGATCGGAATACTACGACCGATTGAATGCCACTTTTAAAATCCCCACCTGGTTTGGCGTGGAATTTAAAGGGGGGTACGAACAAAACGAAGGGGATTTCCTCAACCCCGATGAATTTGTTCCGGATGACGGTCTTTTTAGTGCCGGGGTATCCGTCAACGTACTCAATGGATTGTGGATCAATGAGCGTATGGCGACCTTGAAAAGGGCAAAACTCTTTGAGCAGCAAAGCGAGGCAGACCGGGATTTATTCGTGAATCAAATTCTCTTTGATGCTTCAGAGGCCTATTTCAAATGGTTGCAATCCTATAAAGACCTTTTGGTATTTGAACAGTTCCTGGACAATGCGAGGCTGCGTTTTGACGGGATAAGGGAGAGTGCCCTGGCCGGTGATATCGCCTATATAGATACCGTAGAAGCAGGGATTGCAGTACAGAACAGAAGCCTCGGGCTGGAGCAGGCCCGGGTGCGCTACAGGAACAGGGCTCTGGAGCTCTCCAATTTTCTATGGTTGGACGATAATATCCCTATTGAAGTCCAGGAGGGGGTTACCCCGGAGATGAACCCGGGAGAGGAGGTCGACCGCGCTTTGGAAATAGAAGGCTTACCCGTGGATAGTTTTGCGCTGGAAGTGCACCCCAAACTCCGCTCTCTGGATTACAAAATTCAGGGCCTGGAGGTAGATCGAAGGCTAAAGGTTAACCAGTTGTTTCCCCAGATACAGCTGGAGTACAATTTTCTCACTGAGACCCCCGATCTCATTAATTCTTATGTCACCCAGGATTACAAGGGTGGGGTGACATTTAGTATGCCACTCTTTTTAAGAAAGGAAAGGGGTGCTTTGAAGTTGGCGCGTTTTAAGTTGAGGGATGCGGAATTTGAAAGGGACAACGCCTGGGTGAGTATACGTAACAAAGTATATGCACTCTACAATGAACTCGATTCATTCGAACGGCAGAATGTACTGATCGATGGGATTGTTGTGGATTACAGCAGGCTTTTGCAAGCCGAAGAACGCAAGTTCAGTTTTGGGGAGAGCTCCCTCTTTTTGATCAACTCCAGGGAGCGCGCACTGATCGATGCACGCCTGAAATCCAATGAAGTTCAAAACAAATATCTGATGGCCAAAGCGAAGTTGTTCCAGGCGCTAGCTATCAACCCGGATCTCAATCCTTAAGCTCTTAAATTAAAAAACCCTATGAAGCCCTTTAACTATGTTTCAAAGGACGCTTTAAAAGAAGCCGTCTTTATCCTCAGCGGGATTGGGTGCGCTGCATTTGGGCTTGAGAGTTTTCTGCTTCCAAACCGCTTTATCGACGGAGGAGCGACGGGGATTTCACTCCTGATTGCTGAATTGTTTGACCTCCCGCTCTACATCCTCTTAATCGTGGTGAACATCCCTTTTCTCATACTGGGGTTACGTGTTATCGGACGCGGATTTACCATTAAAGCGGGAATTTCAATCATCGGGTTGGCCCTGACACTTGTTCTGGTGGATTTCCCGGAAATTACCGAGGATAAGCTTCTGGTGGCGGTTTTTGGGGGATTTTTTCTCGGAGCGGGAATCGGGCTTTCGATTCGGGGGGGTGGGGTGTTAGATGGCACAGAAGTACTGGCCATTTATCTGAGTCGAAAAACGGCTTTAAAAATAGGGGATGTGGTAATCCTGATCAATGTCGTTATATTTCTTGCGGCGGCCTATTTTCTCTCAATCGAAGCGGCCCTGTATTCGATGCTGACCTATCTGGCAGCTTCCAGAACCCTCGATTTTGTCGTGGAGGGTATAGAGGAATACACAGGTGTTACGATCATTTCCGGGAAATCGGAGGAGATTCGGGAAATGATCATAGAAAAAATGGGGCGCGGCCTGACTATTTTTCCAGCCCGGGGAGGCTATCGGACCAAAGGGCATTCTATGGACTACGACGTGCTTTATACTGTTATTACCCGATTGGAAATTAGTAAGCTGTACCGGGAACTCGACCGTATCGATCCCAAAGCTTTTGTGATTATGAACAGCATCAACGATACCCGGGGCGGAATGATTAAAAAGCAGGCTGTGTAAGGAAACAGGTCGCGGGCCTACTGAGTACAGGTCAATAAGGATTGAATGACATTGATGGAAGACACAAAAAAGAAAATCCCTACTAAAGCGCTTATTACCCACGCCCTGGAGGGCTCGATGAGCTATCGGGAATATAAGGATTACGTCGGGAAACTGGTATCGGAAAAACAGACTTCGGGAGCGAGTCAGACCGCCGAAATGGTGCACTACACCCTTTTAAACCATCAACGGATGCGGCGGTGGGACAAAAAGACAACCCTTAGTGATTCCGATGCATTGCAGCTTAAAAAGCTCAACACATCCGGAATATGGCTGGTACTGACTGAGTCCTGGTGTGGAGATGCGGCCCCTGTATTACCTATCCTGCACGCCATCGCTCAGGCTACGCCCATGTTGGACCTCAGGATTGCCCTGCGGGATGAAAATTCGGAATTGATGGACAGGTTCCTTACCGATAACGCCCGATCTATTCCCAAACTCCTGGTCCTGAATCCCGGAAGGCAGATGGAGGTAGAAGCCACCTGGGGGCCCCGGCCCGAAGTTGCGCGCAATATGGTATTGGCCTACAAGGAAAGGCATGGAAAACTAAACGCTGAATTCCGGGAATCCCTTCAAAAATGGTACAATCAGGACAAGGGTAAAGGGATTACGGCCGAAGTTATGGCCTTACTTGCTTTGAAATAAATAGGTGATAGTACCCTTTTGAAAACTTTTTTCAGAGTTGCTGAAGCGGGCCTTTTTGGCGTACTCTATCCCTTTTTCCACCAAACATCCGTTGGACGTGTTCGAACTATTGGCATTATAGGTAGCATCCATAACAAACCCCCGGTTATCCACCTCTATATTAATCACTACTTTCCCCCCTTCGGGACAAGTGTATATAGGCAATGGAAGCTGACGATGTGTTCGGTTGACCAGGGAATAACTAATCGAAGTGCGCTTTTCTGAGAGGAAGCTGGTATATTCTTTTTTTTCGGCTTCTTTTTCCCCTAGAAGTTCTTTTTTAGCCTCCCGGCGCCGGGCCAGCTCCTCCAGGGTATTCGAATACGCATCGGGATTTGTGGCATCCGCAGGCTCCGTACCCTCGAGTTCCGCTCTTTCAGCCATAATCTCTTCAAGGGTTTTCAGGGGTTCAGGTTCCCCATACCGTGGTTTTGCAGTCTCATTTAAGGCCATATGCGTCTTTACAGGATCGGCTTCGGCCTTTTCCTGTTCTTCCATTTCCTGAAGCATGGCTTCCAGGTCTTCGTCAGCCAGACTCATTTCCACGGCGTACTCTTCCTCAATCTGGGTACCGAGATGGATGTTGAACAAGGTCAGCACCACGATACTCAGGGAGAAGAACGTAATGAGAAATGCCAGTTGACTGCGTGTCAGATTCATAGAACTATAACCGCTTTTCCCCTGTTTTATTTTGTATTTCAGGGTGGATGAACTGCTTTTTCAGATCAGAGCTCAAAGCCCGCTTCTGTAAAAAGAGCCCGAAATTCATTCGGACCTATTGCAGTATTTACGTTGTAGGAACCTATTTTGGTTCTTTTAAGTGCGGAGAGATACGCCCCCGAACCTAGAGATTTTCCAAAATCGAAAGCCAAAGACCGGATGTAAGTGCCTTTGCTGCACGAAACGATAAAATCGACTTCGGGCAATGCGATACGCGTCAGCTCAAATCGGGTAATGACCACCCTGCGCAGGGGGATGTCTACTTCCTGCCCTTTCCGGGCATATTCATACAGGCGTTTTCCATCTTTTTTTACAGCTGAGAAAACCGGGGGTTGCTGGGTTATCTCCCCTACAAAGGAGGCGGTCTTCTGACGCAGCAGCTCTTCTGTAAGATGTTCCGTCGGATATGTAGCCTCTACCGTGGTTTCCATATCGTAAGATGGGGTGGTTGCCCCGAGTTGGATGGTCCCGGTGTATTCCTTTGGCATCCCCTGCAGATCTGCAATCTTCTTGGTGCTCTTGCCGGTGCAGATCAGGAGTAACCCTGTAGCCAGGGGATCCAGGGTGCCTGCATGGCCCACCTTGATTTTTTTAAGCGAAAATGCCTTCCTCAGGGTCCATTTCACTGCGTTGACAGCCTGGAACGAAGTCCAGCCATAGGGCTTGTCTATGGCCAGAATGCAACCTTCCAGAAAGGCTTCTTTGGTGAGTTCCAACGGAGTCTCATTTTTGATGGCTTAAAACCATATAGCTGCCGCAATGGCTATACAACCGGCGATAACACAATATACGGCAAAAAAGGTAAGCCTGCTGTTGCGAACCAGGCGGATCATCCACGTACAGGCCAGGAGGCCAGCGATAAAGGCCGCAAAAAAACCGGCTGTGAGTACCCCAAAATTATCTGCCTGCACATTGAGATCTCCACTGAGGACATCTTTGGCTATTTTACCAAGGATCAATGGGACGACCATTAAAAAAGAAAAACGTGCGGCCTTTTGTTTGTCAACACCCAGCAATACGGAAGTCGCTATAGTTGCCCCGCTTCGGGAAATGCCCGGGAGCATGGCTACAGCCTGTGCGAGCCCGATGACAAAGGAGTTTCCATAGGTCACATTTTTATGGGTGGTTTTGGCCCGGTCGGCCAAAAAGAGCAATAGGGCCGTAATAAGCAACATGCTGCCCACCAGCAAAATGTTACCGCTAAAGAGCCTTTCCAGTTCCTCTTCAAAAAACAACCCCACCAAAGCAGCGGGAATCATCGAAACGATAATTTTTATCGAAAAACGAAAGGCTTCATTGTCTTTGAATTCAAAGAGCCCCCTGAGGATCTCCCAAACGTCTTTCCTATAAACCACAAGGGTACTTAAGGCCGTTGCAAAGTGCAAAACCACCGTAAACAGAAGGCTTTCTTCAGGGATGGAGGTGTCTCCCAGCAAGACTTTACCCAGTTCCAGGTGCCCGCTTGAAGAGACAGGCAGGAATTCTGTGAGTCCCTGGATAATACCGAGGATAATGGCGTCGATCAGGTCCAATTATTCGGATTTCTTCTTATTGGGATTGAAGAGAATCGCAAAAACCTGGATCCCAAGGCCGATAAGCACCAGGGTAGGGGCCAGGCGAATGCGCCGGAAATTAAAAATGGCGTCGCTGAATACTTCCGGGTCTTCGGTACCCCCGCCCGCCATAAGGATATAGCCAAGGGCAATAAAGGCAAGGCCGACAAACATGATCAGGTAATTTTTTCGCTGAAAAATAAATTCCTGGGATTTCTTCTGCGGTTTCTGCCGATTCTTTTTCTTGCTCATGCTGCAAATTTAGTAATATAAATCATCTGTGCGCAGATTCAGAAAACGCTGGGTAGCAAAGTACGTACTGGCCAGTGAGATCAGGACTCCTGCCAGAAAAACCCCGGCAAAGACCAACCCGAGTTGGACCATATCCTGTAATAATCCCAACTGGGGAAAATTCTGATCCAGATAGAATAGCACCCCCGCAAGGCCCAACAGGGCCAGAATCGCCCCTATCATTCCGAGTTTGATATTCGTCCAGATACAGGGTTTACGGATAAACGATTTTGTAGCCCCGACCATTTGCATCGTTTTGATAATAAAACGCTTGGAGTAGATGGAAAGACGGATGGAGCTGTTTATAAGTAATACAGCGATAAGGGTAAAGAGCGCAGAAGCGATAAGAATACCGAGACCCAGGCGCTTGACATTCCGTGTAAGCAAGTCCAGGGTGGGGCGGTCAAAACTCACCTCTTCGACAAAGCTTTGGCTTGCAATACTCTGTGCGATGGAGTCCACCTGAGCAGTGTTTACAAAATCGGCATTCAGGTTGATGTCGATGGAATTCTTAAGAGGATTGTATCCGAGAAACTCCAGAAAATCCTCCCCAATCTCTGCGCTGTGTTCTTCCGCGGCCTCATCTTTGGAGACGAAAACAGCAGATTTGGTATACTCAGACAGGACCAGGCTTTTCTGCAGTTGGCCTATTTCCACTTCTTTGGCAGAGTCTTTAAGGAAAACCGAAACAGTGATTTCCTCTTTAAAGTGATCTGCCAGCTTTTTGGTGTTGAGTACCAGCAAACCGAGGACACCCAATAAAAAAAGAACCAGAGCAATGCTCAGGATAACCGAAAAATAGGAAGAGATCAGTTTACGCCTTTGGTAGCGTTCAAATGATTTGCTCATAGCGATACTAAGGATATGTAAAAATAGGAAAGTAAATGGATTCCACTTATTTTTACCCGGAATTAACCTATGGGGCATCCCCCCTCACTTTTCACCCATAAAATGCAGTACGACTTCAGGCAGATAGAAGCCAAATGGCAGAAATACTGGTCAGAACATAAGACTTTCAGGGCCGAATTCCCCTCGGAGAAACCCAAATACTATGTCCTCGATATGTTTCCCTACCCTTCCGGGGCAGGACTCCATGTGGGGCATCCGCTGGGATATATTGCCAGTGATATCTATGCCCGCTTCAAGCGGCATCAGGGCTATAATGTGCTGCATCCCATGGGGTATGACTCTTTCGGACTTCCCGCAGAACAGTATGCGATTCAGACCGGACAGCATCCCTCGATAACTACTGAAACCAATATTGGCAGATATCGGGAACAGCTGGACCAACTCGGCTTTTCGTACGATTGGGAGCGTGAGGTCCGAACTTCAGACCCTTCATATTACCGATGGACGCAGTGGATTTTTATGCAGCTTTTTAATTCCTGGTACAATAAAAAATCGGAAAAGGCGGAGCCCGTTGAAACCCTGATCAAAGCCTTTGAAGCTAATGGGAATCTCGAGATAGAGGCAGCCTGTGACGAGGACACCCCATCCTTTTCAGCAGAAGACTGGAAGTCGTTTTCCAGAGTCGCCCGGGAACGTGTTTTATTGAAATACAGGCTGACTTTTCTGGCGGATACCGAGGTAAACTGGTGTCCTGAACTGGGAACCGTCCTGGCCAATGATGAAATCGTCAACGGGGTTTCTGAGCGGGGTGGATATCCGGTGATACGTAAAAAAATGACGCAGTGGAGTATGCGGATAACGGCCTATGCCCAGCGTTTGCTCGACGGCCTGGCATCGGTGGATTGGCCCCGGCCACTCGTGGACTCCCAACAAAACTGGATTGGGCGTTCGGTTGGTGCTTCTGTGGTATTTCATACAAAACCTGCTGGAAGCCTGACCGGGTCTTTTCCCATTGAGGTTTTTACCACCCGGCCAGACACGATTTTTGGGGTGAGCTTTATGACACTTGCCCCGGAACACGAACTCGTCCCTAAAATCACAACCCCGGAGCAAATGCAGGCGGTTACCGACTATATAGAGGTAACGGCACGGCGGTCGGAACGGGAGCGAATGGCCGATGTGAAATCCATTTCCGGGGTCTTTACGGGAGCTTACGCCGTGCATCCGTTTACCGGGGAATCGGTACCGATCTGGATTGGCGACTACGTCCTGGGCGGGTATGGTACAGGGGCGGTAATGTCAGTACCCTGTGGGGATCAACGGGATTTTGATTTCGCACAATATTTTGACATTCCCATTCCCAACATATTTGAGGGTGTCTCCGTGGCGGAAGAAGCTTTTGAAGAAAAAGACGGTGCGGTTATTGCCAACTCAGGTTTTATAAGTGGTTTGCCCGTAAAGGAAGCCAGCCGGAAGGTTATTGAGGCCCTTGAAGCAAAAGGGCAGGGAGCCGGCAAGGTTAATTATCGTCTAAGGGATGCGGTCTTTAGCAGGCAGCGGTACTGGGGTGAGCCCTTTCCTGTGTACTACGATGCGGAGGGGTTACCTCAATTATTGCCCGAGCACTGTCTTCCCCTGACCCTACCGGAGGTGGAGAAATACCTCCCGACAGAGACCGGGGAGCCGCCCCTGGGCAATGCTACACACTGGGCGTGGGATATCCGGGCGGAGGAAGTAGTGTCAAATGAGGACATCGACCACAAAACGGTTTTTCCATTGGAACTGAACACCATGCCCGGGTGGGCGGGCAGTTCTCAGTACTTCAATCGGTATATGGATCCGCAAAATCAACAAGCGCTGGTCTCTGATGAAGCGATTTCGTACTGGCAGGACGTAGATCTTTATATAGGAGGAAGTGAACATGCCACTGGCCACCTTTTGTATTCCCGATTCTGGCAGAAATTTATGTTTGACAGGGGTTGGGTGCCCCGGGATGAGTTTGCCTCAAAACTCATCAACCAGGGAATGATCCTCGGAACCAGCGCTATCGTTTACCGTAAAAGCGGGACTCAGCAATATCTGAGTAAAGGTCTTGTGGGAGATACACCGGTGGAAGAAATCCGTGTCGATGTCAATTTGGTGAATGCTTCCGATGAATTGGATGTCGAAAAGCTCCGGGAATGGCAGCCTCAGTTCAAAGGGGCTGAGTTCCTGCTCGAGAAGGATGTCTATATCGTGGGGAGAGAGGTGGAAAAAATGTCAAAACGCTGGTACAATGTCGTAAACCCGGATCTGATTTGCGAGGAGTACGGAGCCGATTCGCTAAGGATGTACGAAATGTTCCTGGGGCCATTGGAGCAGTCCAAACCATGGAATACAGCTGGGCTTAGTGGTGTTCACGGGTTTTTGAAAAAGCTTTGGAAGCTCTACCATCAAGGGCCTGATCGTGGATTTGAAGTATTAGACAAAACCCCTTCAGCCGAAAATTTAAAGAGTCTGCACAAAACCATTAAAAAGGTAACTGAGGACATTGAAGCGTTTTCATTCAATACTTCGGTCTCCACATTTATGATTTGTGTAAATGAGCTCACCGCCCAGGGATGTCGGGAACGTGAAATACTCGAGCCCCTTGCCGTCCTGGTTGCTCCTTATGCACCTCATATTGCTGAAGAACTCTGGGAAAAACTGGGTCATAACCAGAGTATCGCGGAAGTCCCATACCCTGTGCACCAGGAAAGGTATCTGATAGAAAGCACCAAGGAGTATCCTGTTTCTTTTAATGGAAAAATGCGCTTTAAACTTCCCCTATCCCTGGAACTCGACAGGGAAGCAATTGAGGCGGCCGTCTTAAGCCATGAGCAAACCCTTCACTATCTCGAAGGGCGGGAACCCCGAAAGGTTATTGTCGTGCCGGGCAAAATTGTCAATATCGTAGTCTGATCGATACGGGCTTATCTCTATCCGGGGACTCCCTGGAGGTCAAAACAATTCTCAAAATTAAAATAATTGCAGGCACCCCCTAAAAAAGAGGGGGTGTAATGTAAATAAATGGATAAATTTGACAGTAAACCCCCTCCATACGTCGATTTATTCCTGAAAATATAATTTTTTGATACATCTTTACCCCAATTAAAAAACACACGATATGATCATTGGGATCCCTAAAGAAATCAAGAATAATGAAAGTCGGGTGGGTATGACCCCCGCGGGAGTACTCGAACTCAATCATAAAGGACACGAAATCCTCATTCAATCGGGTGCGGGCGTGGGCAGCGGATTTACAGATGCCGACTATGCAAAAGTTGGGGCTGAAATTCTAGATACCATCAATGAGGTTTACGAGAGAAGTGAGATGATCGTTAAGGTCAAGGAGCCTATTGAAGCGGAATATCCCCTGGTTCGTAAAGGTCAGATCGTATTCACCTATTTTCACTTTGCATCCAGTGAAACGCTGACCCGCGCGATGATCGATTCGGGTGCCATATGCATTGCCTATGAAACTGTAGAAGATGAAGAGGGGACGCTTCCCCTGCTGACACCGATGTCTGAAGTTGGCTGCGGGCCTCGGGGCCCACGTGACCATGCTCGACGTAAACATGAAGCGATTGCGCTACGTCAATGATGTCATGCCGCCACATGTGGTGACCGAATTTTCAAATGAATACAATATCCGGAAGCACATAAAATCTCATGACCTGATTGTGGGAGGGGTTTTGATAAAAGGAGCCAAGGCACCCAAGCTCATTACGCGCGACATGCTGAAGTCCATGACTCCCGGCACCGTGATTGTAGATGTAGCTGTAGATCAGGGGGGGTGTGTGGAAACCTCAAAACCCACTACCCATGAGGACCCTGTTTTTATCATCGATGATGTGGTCCACTACTGTGTCGCGAATATGCCGGGAGCCGTGCCATACACTTCCACACTCGCCCTGACTAATGTCACTCTTCCCTATGTGCTGCGCCTGGCCGATAAAGGCTGGGAAAAGGCCTGTTCAGAGGATGTGGCTCTGGAAAAGGGATTGAATATAGTCCAGGGAGAAGTGGTTTACGAAGAAATCCTGGATACTTTTGGCCCCCTTAAAGGGATTCCTGCCTGAAATACTTTTAGAATTCGGAAGATTCATACCCCAACTACTTAAAGCATTTCCGCAAATTCGGGATAAGATGGTTTAGGCAGTCTGTGTGGGGTTTTTACTTTGGAATTTGGTATTTTTAGGAATTCAAAACTGAAGTTATGGGTATTACAGGATACTATATTTTAATAGGAGGAATTGCACTGGTGAGCTGGTGGGTCAGTTCCCGTTTAAAAAGCAAGTTCCGGCACTATTCCAAAGTGCATTTGCAAAATGGAATGAGTGGTGCAGAAATCGCGGAGAAAATGCTTGCGGATAACGGTATTCGGGATGTCAAGGTGATCAGCACCCCCGGAATGCTCACAGATCACTACAATCCGAAGAACAAAACGGTTAACCTCAGCGAAGGGGTGTATAATCAGCGCAATGCGGCGGCGGCTGCCGTTGCCGCCCATGAATGTGGGCATGCTGTGCAACACGCCAAGTCGTATGAATGGCTGACCCTGCGGTCTAGGTTGGTCCCTGTTGTGAGTATAACCTCCGGGATGTCTACCTGGCTCGTATTTGGAGGCCTCGTTCTTGGTGCCGCTGCGGGTATGGGAATGGGTTACTGGATTGCCGTTGCCGGCCTGGTGATGATGGGACTGGCAACCCTATTTAGTTTTATCACCCTTCCCGTGGAGTACGATGCGAGTAACCGGGCCCTGGCCTGGTTAAAGCAGACCGGTACAGTTACCCCTCAGGAATACGGTGGGACTGAAGATGCTTTAAAATGGGCGGCACGCACGTATTTGGTGGCCGCTATTGGTGCCCTGGCCAATTTGGTGTACTGGGGCTTGCAGGTATTTGGGGGAAGGGATTAATTAAAATGTTGTCAGAGCTGAATCTGGCGATCGATGGACTGATCCAGCGAAATGAAGGTTTCTGTTCGGGAAACGCCTTCAATTTGCTGGATTTTTTTGTTCAAAAGCTGCATCAGATGTTCATTATCCCTGCAGAGGATCTTGATCAGGATGGACCAGTTTCCGGTGGTGTAATGGCACTCCAGGACTTCGGGGATTTTTTTTAACTGTTGCACGGCATAAGGGTTGCTCATGGCCTTATCCAGAAATATTCCGATATAGGCCGTGGTGGTATATCCCAGGGCCTTAGGATTCAGTATAAACCGGGATCCGCTCAATAAGCCCGATTTTTCGAGTTTTCTCAACCTCTGGTGGATAGCTGCTCCCGAAATACCGATATTCCTGGCTATTTCCAGAACCGGGGTGCGGGCATCCTCCATAAGGTATCTCAGTATTTTCTTGTCGATACCATCGATCCGGGTCTGTTTTTCAATCGACTTCATTCCTGATGGGTTGTTCCTAAAGATAAGATTATTCCGAAACCTCAGTTCCCTACCGAATCGGGATTATACCCCAAATAGGGCTTTTCGTATTCCCTGAACCCTATACCGTAAGACTCCAGGGCTTTTAATACAGGTTCGTAGACCTCGGGGAGGATTGGGATTTGTACGCCCGGGCTTGTAATCTGACCGTTCAAAATCAATAAGGTAGCGATGCCAACAGGGAGGCCCACGGTTTTTGCCATAGCGGTATGCCGGACAGATTCGCCTATAACGACCATATTGGAATCGAGTTGCAGGCGCTCACCATTCAACTCGTAACCAAATTTGTGATACATAACGATCATATCCCGGTCTTCCGGCTTTAACGTCCAACTCTGTTCCAGTATTTCCTGAAGGATTTGAGCAGGGCTACCATCTTTTACAGTGATTTTCCGCTCTGAATCGAAGATATGCAACTCCAGGAGTTTCCCCCAAAGGTTGTCATCCTGGTCAATTTTGAGGTAGTGCCTCAATTTGAGTTCCACAGAATCTGTAGGAGAATAGGGGAGGAAAAGATTTGTGAATTCCCGGTAGGACATTCCTTTTGAATTCTCAATCCGATAGGAATCATCCGTCATTCCCAGTTGTACAAAAATATTCCAGGCCCTGGAAAACCCGATCCGGCGCATGGTACCCCGGTATAGGGTGAGGGTATCTTCCAATCCGTAAGCTTTGCGATAACTCAGGGAATCCCGGTTGGCATAGGCTTCAAAGGCTCCATACCCCTCGACTTCGAGAAATTCGGTGCGTCTGAAGAGTTTGTGATACGGAATATATTTATAGGTGCCTTCCTGAATGAATTTTGCAGCACCCCCCTGACCGGCAATGACCACATTTCTGGGATTCCAGGTAAATTTGTAGTTCCAGAGGTTGTCATCGCTCTGGGGAGCCACCAGTCCTCCGGTAAAAGACTCGAAGAGCAGCATTCGACCACCGGCCGCTTTGATGCGGTCTATAACCTGCATGGCGCTCATATGGTCTATACCCGGATCCAGCCCGATTTCATTCATAAAAACGAGTCCTTTCTCACGAACGGCAGCATCCAGTTTACGCATCCCCTCACTGATGTAAGAAGCCGTGATAAGGTTTTTACCTGCTTCCAGACAGTCCTTTGCCACTTCGAGATGCAAACCTGGCGGGAGCATTGAAATCACAATATCCGCCTGTGCTACCTGGGCACTCCTGGCGGCCTGATCGGCTATATCCAAACGGATCACCTGCGTATTCGGGTGGGTGTGAAGTTTCTCCGGCACCCCTTCCGGATTCTTATCGGCAATAATAATTTTAAGACGTTCTTCACGGGTTTTATCCAGTAAGTAGTCCAAAAGGTAGGAGGTCGATTTTCCGGCTCCAACAACCAGGATACATCGGGCCATAACGGTTCTGAAGGATTAAGGATTAAGGTTTACGAAGGTATCAAAATGTTACATTTGCTAAAAAGGAAACCTTCTGAGTTATGAACAAAGCAATTCTGGGTACGGGAACTATATTTGGGCTGCTCGCCGTCATTTTAGGGGCTTTTGGGGCACACTACCTTAAGGTCCGTCTGCCCGCAAACACCCTGGACAGCTACCAGACCGGTGTCACGTACCTCATGTATCACGCCCTATTCTTGCTGATCCTCGGGAGTATGACTTCTTTAAAAACAGATGAAAAGCGCACTGTTTTCTATTTAGTCGCTTCGGGGGTATTCTTTTTTTCATTTTCCATACTTGCGCTGACTACGGCCCCCCTGGCAGGCCTCGATCTCAGTTCAATCGGTTGGATAACGCCCATCGGCGGCTTACTGCTCATTGCGGGTTGGGCCGTGTTTGGTTATCGTGTTTTCAGGGGTTTAAACTAAGTTTTGTGGAGGTACTCCCGGAATGTCTTTATTTTGATATTTTTGCCCAAACAAAAACGCTCTTTTATGTCTTCATTTACCGCTGGAACGAAATCGATTTCGTTATCTGAATATGGACTGACCACTGAAAACATTCAATATCAATTATCTCCCGATGCACTCCACCAACGCACGCTCGATGCAGGATTGGGAAAAGAAGCAGACAGTGGAGCACTTGCTGTCAATACGGGGGAGTTTACGGGGCGTGCCCCTAAGGACCGTTTTATTGTCCGGGATGAAATTACGGAAGAACAAGTCTGGTGGGGACCGGTGAACAAACCTTTTGACCCCGATAAATTTGATGCCCTGTACGATAAAGTGATCGCGTATCTCAATGGGCGGGAGCTTTTTGTACGGGATTGTTTTGTTTGTTCAGATAAGAACTATAGAATGGGCGTTCGGGTGATTAATGAGTACCCCTGGTCAAATTATTTTGCATACAATATGTTCTTGCGACCAACGGCTGGTGAACTCGAGGAGTTTGAAGCGGACTGGACCGTAATCAATGCACCCGGTTTTCATGCCGATCCGGTTACAGATGGTACCCGCCAACATAATTTCGCTATTTTGAATTTTAGCAGGAAGGTGGTGCTTATAGGGGGAACCGGCTATACCGGCGAGATCAAAAAAGGTATTTTTTCTGCCTTGAACTTCATTCTGCCCGTGTTTCGAAATACCCTTCCCATGCACTGTTCCGCAAATGTCGGGCAAGATGGAGAGACCGCTGTATTTTTTGGTTTGTCGGGAACCGGTAAGACCACCCTCTCGACCGATCCTTCCAGGAAACTCATCGGAGATGACGAACACGGCTGGACCGCTGAGGATACTGTTTTCAACTTTGAAGGAGGGTGTTATGCCAAAGTGATTAATCTTTCTGCGGAGAGTGAGCCTGAAATTTACGGGGCGATCAGGAAAGGGGCAATTCTCGAGAATGTTATTATGGATCCCAGTGGGAAGGTAGACTTCGCAGACACCTCTATCACTCCAAACACCCGTGTGAGTTACCCGATTTATCATATTGAGAATCGTCAGGATCCTTCCATTGGGGAAAATCCCAAACATGTCTTTTTCCTGACAGCCGATGCATTTGGTGTCCTGCCCCCGATCTCCAGGCTAACCCCTGCCCAGGCGGCTTATCACTTTATTTCCGGCTATACGGCCAAAGTTGCCGGGACTGAGGCCGGCGTCAATGAGCCGGTTCCTTCTTTTTCGGCCTGTTTTGGAGCCCCATTTATGCCCCTCCACCCTACAAAATACGCTGAAATGCTGAGTAAAAAGATGCAGGAGTCCGGGGCGAATGTCTGGTTGGTCAATACGGGTTGGACGGGAGGATCTTATGGAGTTGGAACCCGGATGAAACTCAAGTACACCCGTGCCATGATTCGCGCTGCTTTGAGCGGTGCCCTGGGCTTGTACACTTATGACACCTACCACATTCACTCTGTTTTTGGGGTGGCCCAACCCAGGGAATGTCCCGGTGTGCCCACCGATCTCCTGAGCCCCAGGGCTACATGGAATAACGACAAGGCATATTACGATACGGCCTTTAAGCTGGCGAATGCGTTTAGGGAAAATTTCAAGAAATTTGAGTCCTATGCCAATGAGGAAATTCGCAGGGGGGGCCCCCAGCGATATGCATACTAAAGAAAAAGGCTTCCGATTCGGAAGCCTTTTTTTTATTTCTTGTTTACGTTATTGATATACTTCTGAAGGGCCATGGTCATGGAAGGAGTTTCAGGAGTTGGCGCCTTAATATCGATTCGGAGCCCTGCTTCCGTAGCCGCTTCCACAGTTGAATTGCCAAAGACGGCAATTCGTGTTTCCTTTTGTTCAAAGTCCGGGAAGTTCTTTAACAGTGATTCAATACCGGAAGGGCTGAAAAAGACCAGGACATCGTAATAGACATTCCTGAGATCGGAGAGGTCGCTAATTACGGTTTTGTAAAAAATTCCGCGCTCCCATTTAACCCCAAGCTGATCCAGGGTTTCCGGAGTATCTTGTTTCAACACATCTGATGAAGGCAGGAGATAACTTTCATCCTTATATTTTTTAAAAAGGGGCTGCAGGTCCTGAAAGTTTCGCTTGCCGACATATATTTTCCGCTTACGGTAAACGACGTATTTCTGAAGGTAGTAAGCGACAGCCTCCGACTGGCAGAAATATTTCATCGAATCCGGTACCTTAAAACGCATTTCTTCGGAAATACGGAAAAAATGGTCGACGGCATTGCGGCTGGTGAGGATTATGGCGGTATAGTTCTTAAGGTCAATCTTCTGCTGCCTCACACTTTTGGCATCTACACCTTCCACATGGATGAAGGGCCTGAAGTCTACTTTGACCTTTTCCTTCTCAATAAGCCGGGAATAGGGACTGTTCTCCATCTTAGGTTCCGGTTGGGACACCAGAATCGTCTTTACCTTCATATATCAGTCATTTAGCAGATTTGCAATGATCAAAAAAGGTGCAAATTCGAGGGTGCAAAGGTACAAAATAAAATAAAATAAATGCGAGGCGATCAACTTTTGATGGATCTTCACAATACTGATCCAACCGATACAATTGATTAGGAAAATGAGCCCAATACTTATTAATACCACGACTTTTGAGTCCTTTACCACATAACCCAACAAAAGATTGGCAAAGAACATGACCAGTGCGCTGTAATTCAGATAGGTCATCTTTTTAAAGACCAATGCGTTCGTAACCCTGCTGAATTCCAGAATCAATCCGCCGAGGAGTTGCATCCCGATTTTCATAAAAAAATATATGAGCAGCAGACCACCGGAAACCAAAAGCATGGCTCCGCCGGGACTCATCTGGGTGTCAAATAAAATCGAAAAAACAAATAGTGCAAAGAGGCTGAGGTTTAAAAACATAAAAAGGCTCAAGGCGATATGGAACCCGTGGGTCAGCCTCCCTTTTTTATTGTAGAGAAAAATATACTTATTGTTAAAGGGGAGAATCATAAAATTCTGAAAACGGCTCAGAAAAAAGGCCCGGGCGAATACCAGGCAAAACAGGCTCATTACAAAAATGAGTGTAATCCAGTCATTTGTCGGGACTGCCCGTTGAATTACTTCCATTGCGGTCTTATTCGTTGCGCCCTTCCGTTTAAACCAAAGGGCAGGCCATGTTCTGAAATCACCGCCCGCAGGTACACCGGATCTGCTTTCACAGGCTTTGGCAGGGTAAATCGAATCCTTACAGTGTCTCCGGGAACCAGCACCTTATTCGGGTCCGGTTGCCTATCTATCGGGCGCACTTCATTTAAACGCTTTGAGGCATCTAAATAGGCGATTCCCAGACGCAGTGCTTTTAATGGAACGTTTTTTTGGTAAGGATTGTATATCCAAAAGGAATATTCCTTTCCGCCAACAAAAGTTTCCCCCTCGGGCAACCCCGCTTTCAAATCCCGGTAGGAGCTGAAATCCTCAATAAAACGTCCATACTTTTTG
>CAZEQO010000004.1:0-15649 GCA_964514365.1 uncultured Robiginitalea sp.
GGTTTACTCCCCTCTAAATACGCGAAAGTTCACTTTTCCGAAAATGATTCCAGAATGTATTTTGGCCTCGCAAAGCCCCAGGCACTCCGGGATACTTCTTTACTCGAGGAGGAAACTGTAAATGTGGAGGTCTGGACCTATGACGAACCCAGACTGTACACGGTGCAGGAAATACAGGTTAAGGACGATTCGATTTCCAATTTTACGGCGGCAGTACAGTTGCCTTCTCGTAAAGTTTATCCGTTGGCGTCAGATGCCTACCCGGATATTGACCTTGGTGATGAGGGCAATGCTCCTTTTGCCCTGGTCAGTACAAGTACCCCCTACGATTTGCAGCGACAATGGACAGGGAGAACCACCCGGGATTACGCCCTGGTAAATATCACAGACGGATCGCGGAAAGCGGTTTTAAAGGGGGTGTCGGGCCCTGTGGATTTAAGTCCGAAAGGGGAGTATCTCTTCGGGTATCAGTCCACTGATAGTACCTGGTTTGCTTATAACGTGGCTACCGATATGCGAAAAAACCTGACCCGGGGAAAGGTATTCTACGATGAACTTCACGATAGCCCAAGTTTGCCCCGGTCATACGGATCGGCCGGATGGACCGAAAAAGACGAAGCGCTAATCCTTTACGATCGATACGATATATGGAAGTTTAACCCGGACACAGGGGAGGGGGAGCGACTCACGAAGGGGCGGGAAACCCAAACGGAATACCGGTATGTTTCCCTGGACAAAGAACAGCGCTATCTGGATTCCAAAGGGGAGTGGCTGCTTACCACTTTCAATGAGGGGGACAAGAGCAGTGGGTATGCGCTTTTGGACCCCAGGCGTAAAACAGTAAAACCACTGCTTGAAGGCCCTTACCGATTCAGCACCCCTGTAAAGGCAAAAAATGCCGATACCTATATGTTCACCCGGGAGTCTTTCGAAGTCTTCCCCGATATCTGGGCCAGTGGAGCTGATTTTCAGGAGGCTGTCCAGATCAGCATGGCGAACCCCCAACAGGAGGAGTATCGCTGGGGAACCATAGAGCCGGTGGAGTGGACTTCCCTGGATGGAGAGCAGTTATCGGGAATGTTGGTGAAACCTGAAGGGTTTGACCCTTCGAAAAAATACCCGATGATCGTCAATTTTTACGAGAGGAGTTCAGATGGGTTGCACCGACACAGAGCACCGTCTCCGGGTCGCTCCACCATCAATTACGCCTTTTATGCAAGCCGGGGGTACCTGATTTTTAATCCGGATGTACACTACCGGATCGGGTATCCCGGGGAGAGCGCATACAATTGCGTGATTCCCGGGGTGACAGCCCTGATTGAAAAAGGCTTTGTGGATAAGGATAATATTGGCGTACAGGGGCATAGCTGGGGGGGATATCAGATCGCCTACCTGGTGACCAAAACAGATATGTTTAAGGCAGCTGAGGCCGGGGCCCCGGTACCTAATATGATTAGTGCTTATGGAGGCATCCGCTGGTGGACGGGCCTGAGCCGGCAGTTTCAGTATGAACACACCCAGAGCAGGATCGGGGGAACGCCCTGGGAATACCCTATGCGATATCTGGAGAATTCGCCCATTTTCAACATAGATAAAATTAACACCCCCCTGCTCATCATGCACAATGACGCTGACGGGCACGTTCCGTGGTACCAGGGGATTGAATTTTTTGTGAGCCTCAGGAGACTGGGCAAACCGTCCTGGTTTTTAAACTACAATGGAGAGCCCCACTGGCCCTTAAAACTTCAGAACAGAAAGGATTTTAATATCCGGATGGCCCAGTTCTTCGACCATTATTTGAAGGGAGCTCCCGAGCCTGTATGGATGAAGAGGGGCGTCCCGGCATTGGAAAAAGGGATCAATCAGGGATATGAACTATTGGGCACAGATGGTGAGGAGTAAGGAGTTCCTCCCGGGGGTCTAATTTTCGCCCTCGTTTTGAAGGAGGTTCACAGACCATTCAAGTGCTTTATCCATGGTGTGATGAATGGCTGTGGGGCATTGTAAAAAGCGCGTTTCGAGTTCCGCAATTTTTTGATTGATCTCGTTGTAGACCACCCAGGCATACCCGGTTATATGGGGCGCGAGTTTTTGAACCTCATAATACATGGTGGGATCCAGGGAATAAGAGTATTTCCGGTCGGAAATATAGACCACTGAAGTGTCGCGATAGGCCTCCCAGCTCAGGGCCAGAAGGGGCAATACATTGTCCATGGAAATTTGCATTCCCTCCCGGACCCGGCCCACAACTACCTGCTCATAAAAGCGAAAGGACCCTATTGCCAATTCATGCGTGGTCAGATAGGTTTTTTTGAGAAAATCCGTGGACATGTGCCTTTTATGATTTAATTAAATCTAATTTAAAAACCTTTGAAAGTATATATTTTATAGGGGATAATCGATGAAATGCACTATAAATCCTGTAAAATGTCAGTTCCGAGGTGTTTGGCCTCGCGATTGGTGTACCAGTGCCGGGTTTTGGGAAGGCGCATTTGATTTAATAAGAATTCCCCTTCAAGCACGATGTATTCTCCGTCATTTTTTGATTTGTCGTGATAAAACTGATAGGCTTCCATGGCAAAAGACTCCGGGTCGAAATAGAAGTACCAAAGATCTTTACCTACTTCGGGATCGTAGTTCACTTCCAAAACCCAATACTCCTTCCCCTGAAAAGTCCGCTTTTCTGCCTCCGGACTGATTCGGGTTCCCGGATCCCGGAGCTTCATCGGAAGTCCGTAGAGGTAGGAGTAATAATCCCGATACATTTTGGCACTTTCACAGGTCAGGCGATGCGTTTTGGCATCGGCTTCAGTAAAATCTTCCCTTCCATTTAAATGCAAGGTGCAGTTTGGGCCCGCCAGTTCATAGGTCTTTTCATCCTGCCCTTGCCGCACGTGGAGTCGGAAACGCCCCTGGTTCTGATCCAGGGTTATCTCGCTCAGGCGGTCGGGGCGGTCAGGGGTTTCCATTCGCACATTGAAGGAACCCTCAAAAGATCCCCATACCCCATTGGGGTCGTGGTAGGAAATGCTTTTGTCCAGAATTTGCCGGGGGGATAGGTCCTGGCTCGTACCCATAAAAATACTGGAGAGAAAACAGAGCGTGAAAAGGAGGTGGCGCATGGGATTGATTTCATGAATTAATTACTACGAGTTTAATAAATTTACATTATACTAACGTTAAGTTGACATAAAATAAACAAAAACGCGGTTTGCAATCCCCATAATGTCATACGCATTTACAGATATATTACAACTGGTTGGGGCCCTGGGGCTATTCCTGTTCGGGATGAAAGCCATGAGCGATGCCCTGACCAAACTTGCCGGGGACCGGATGCGGGCCATATTGGCCGGCCTGACCTCCAATCGTTTTCTTGGGGTGCTCACCGGATTTCTGATCACCTCTGTCATTCAGTCTTCTTCAGCCACTACACTCATGGTGGTGAGTTTTGCCAATGCGTCCCTGTTGACTTTGACCGAGTCGCTAAGTGTCATCATGGGGGCCAATATCGGGACTACGATTACGGCCTGGATGATTACCCTGCTCGGTTTTAAAGTCAGCATGAGCAGTATTGCGCTTCCCCTGGTAGGCCTGGGGGTCGGGCTTACATTTTTTAAGAAGAAGAACTGGGAATACTGGGGTACCTTCATCGTGGGGTTCGGGTTGTTGTTCATCGGTCTCGAATTCCTGAAGGAACACATGCCGGATATTGAGAAAACCCCGGAAGTCCTGGCATTTTTAGAACGCTACACCCAGCATGGATTTGGCTCTGTCCTGCTTTTTCTGCTTGTGGGGACTTTATTGACTGTCCTTATTCAATCTTCCAGCGCCACAATGGCCCTTACCTTGTTGATGGCAGCAAAGGGATGGATACCTTTTGAGGCCGCAGCGGCCATGGTGCTTGGGGAAAATATCGGGACGACCATCACCGCGAATATCGCCGCCATGGTAGGTAATTTCAGGGCCAGGCAAACAGCCCTGGCGCACCTGTTATTCAATTTCCTGGGGGTTGTGTGGATGCTGATCCTGTTTTATCCTTTTCTAAGGGGTATGTCCTGGCTTACAGAACGCCTCGGGTCCGGCTCCCCTTACGAGGATATGTCCGCGGTTCCGGTTGCAATCGCCCTGTTCCATACCTGTTTCAACGTAGCCAATACAATTTTGATGATCGGGTTTATAGCCCCGATGGCCAAACTGGTCAGTAAGATGATACCGGAGCGGATACCGCCAGAGCGCCCTATAGAGGCCCCCAAGTTTTTAAGTGACGAGGCGATGAAGTATCCGGAGACCGCCCTGGCAGCCCTGGAACAGGAGACCCGCTATTTATTTGAAAACGCGATTGTAGAAATCGTCGCACATGCCCTGAACCTTCATCGAACTGAGATATTTTCCCAAAAAGGGGCTAAGAAAGTCGTTAAAATGGCGAAGGAGGACCTCGGGACGAACGTCAGGGAGCTGTATTTGTCCAAGGTAAAGCGTATTTACAGTGAAATCCTCGCCTTTGCCATCCATGCCCAGAGTGATTTGTCCCTTTCAGAAGCCCAGCACCAAAGGATCATGGAGCTGAAGTTTGCAGGTCGGAGAATGGTGGAGGTCATCAAAGATTCCAATGAACTCAACCGGAATCTAACCCGATTTCTGATCGACCCGCATCCGGTTATGTTGTCGGAATACAACGGGTATCGAAAACAAATGATTCGGGTTTTGAGGTTTCTCCATGGGGATACCCCCGGGGTGAATCAAATTGAGTTTTCAGAAAAATTGAAAAAGTTCGCCCTGGAGGCCCAGGAGGCACGGGAGAAGGACAACCAGAAAATAGACCGGTATATACGCGAAAATCAGGTTACTCCGGAAATGGGGTCTTCACTCTTTAATGATCACGATAACTTCAACCGGATCATCGAGAATATAATATTGGTGGCAGAGGTCCTCTACACGAAACCGGGAAACCCAACGAAAGGGGTTGAGGAACACAGGCCAAACCTTGTTTTGGGTGCGTAAAGGGCGGTTTACCCTTGACATTTCATAAAAAAGCCGCCCACATTCCTTAAAACAACAGATAATTATGAAAAATTAAAGTACTGTATTACAATTACTTAGTGCGACAATGTAAAGTTAATGTAAAATAAATGTAACATAAAAGTTTAATCAATGTAAAATAATTGTACATTTGTATCGTTAATGTTAAGTAAGTAATAAACAAAGCCCACAGGAATATGAAATGAGCCATGACAATTCTCAATACCAACCGAGATGGTTAATGGCGAATTACATCTGACCTATTGAAAACAATAAAAATAAACAGATGAAAAAGTATATGATTTTAATGATGCTGATGTGTGGTGCACTATATACAATGCAGGCCCAGGAGGTAAAACCAGTCTATACACAGGACGGGGATATGGTAAAGGCGACCTTTTACCACGATAATGGACAGGTGGCTCAGGCCGGACATTTTTTAAATGGAAAACTGCAGGGAGAATGGGTCATGTACGACACTTCCGGAAAGAAAATAGCCATCGGCCAATACGCTGAAGGGGTGAAGACCGGAAAATGGTTTTTCTGGGAAGGTGAACTTTTAAGGGAAGTGGATTACTCCAATAACCAAATTGTTGCCGTTGTCCACTGGAATAATGGAGAATCCATAGTGATAAATTAAGGAACGGGAAGTAAAGCGTCCTTTTAAAAACTATAAAACCGCCCCAGGGCGGTTTTTTTATGGATTAAAAATCCAATTCCTTTTTAGACGTATGTAGTTCGTAGGTTTCCAATAGTTTAAAAGTAGACTCAAGAAGGTCTTTGGTTTCCTGCATGATATTAAAATACAGGGCCGTATTCTTGGGGCTGTTTTCAGTTTCCCGGGTCCGGTTAATCTGCCTGCGGATCTTCTCATCTACCTTTCGCATGAGCGCTTCCTGTTTGACCAGGGTCTCTTTGAGCTCTCCAAAGCTTTCCGCTTCAAAAATCCGCTCCACGCTCAAAAAGAATTCAGAGACAAAATTGTCGGTTTCTTTAATGTCCTTCAACTGACTGAATCGCAGTTTTTTGTGATTGTTATTTACATGTTTGTATGAGGCCTTGGAAATTTGTTCCAGGGATTGTGTGATGTCCTGGAGATATCTCAGGATCTGCAGGTAAAAGTCAGTTGTGCCCTCACCCGTTTCACCCAGGTTCTTGATAAAATAAAAAATACTGTCCCTGAGGTTTTCAACTTCATTATCGAGCTTTCGAATTCCCTTAGTACTCTTTTTCAATAGGGAAAGATCGTGTTTCACAAGGCCTTCTGTATTAGCCGTATAGATTTTGTTGGCCCTTCGGATCGCATGGGAAATATTTTCCGAACTCTCTGCGACCAGCCCTTGGATATTCCGGCTTTCGGCCCTTCTCAGTTTAAACTCTTCTTTCAGGTCCTTACTCCTTTTTTTATGGCTCAGGTAGTTTCGGATCAAAATAAATATCGCGAAAACAAAGAGTGCCGTCAGGGCCCAGAATCCTCCTTTGAAAATCAGGAAGGCCACAATAGCTGCACCCAGAAAAGCGCTGATGGCGGTGAAAAACCACCCACCGATCACGTTCAGTACTCCGGCTACACGGTAAACGGCACTATCAGAACCCCAGGCCCGGTCCGAGAGCGAAGTTCCCATAGCAACCATAAAAGTAACATAGGTGGTAGACAGCGGTAGTTTCATTGAAGTGGCGATGGAGATCAGCACGCTGGCTACCATTAAATTTACCGACGCCCTGACCATATCGAAGGCGGGCCTGTCCTTGGATTTAATCCTCGAGGTATAAGGGGAGGCTTTTTCAAAGCGTTTGCCAATGGCTTCGCGCATGCTTTGAGGTTGGATTACAGAGAGGTTTTCTATAGCCAGGACACTTAACCGAACGATGTGCCGGGACAGGAAATTCGGTTTAAACCGCTCTTCCCCTTCTCCTTCCCGCGCCAGGTTGATTTCAGTTTCCGTCACAAAAAGCGCCTTGGTTGAAAACCACAAGGTCAGTATCATAATGATGCCAGAGAGAAGTAATAAATAGGTCGGGGTTTGAACGGCCGCCGCCAGGCTTTCCATGGAATAGGAATCTGCGGCTACCCCGGACGCCTGCCACGCCTGCAGGGATTGTAAGGCTGCTATGGGGACACCGATAAAATTCACCAGATCATTTCCGGCAAAGGCCATAGCCAGGGCAAAAGTGCCGAAAATGATAATCAGCTTATAGATATTGATTTTAGCCACCTTAAGGATGATCCAGGAAATCAATGACCAGAATAAGAGGTTTAGCACCAAAAACAGCCCGGTATGGTCGCTTACAAAATTAAAAATGTTTCCCCCGAAAAAACTGGCACCTTTCAAACCTTTAATCAAAATAAAATAGACGATGGCAGATATCGCAAAACCACCGAAAAGGGAGGCCTTCCAGGAAGGTTTTTTGTGAAAATCAAAAGTCAAAAACAACCTGGCGATATATTGCACGATCGACCCTATTGTAAAGGCAATAAATACAGAGAGAAGGATTCCCAGGATAATCTCTGTGGCTTTGGAAGTATTGATGTAGGTGCCCAGGTTTATAATGGATTCACCGCTGTCCATCATTTTGAGTAGTGTCACCGCTACGGCGGCTCCCAGAAGTTCAAATACGATAGAAACTGTGGTGGATGTAGGCATTCCCAGGGTGTTAAAGAAGTCCAGGATGAGTACATCAGTAATCATTACAGCCATAAAAATGACCATGATCTCAGCAAAAACGAACTCAGAAGGATTAAAAATACCCTTTCGGGCAACTTCCATCATGCCACTGGAGGACACAGCCCCAAGGGTGATTCCAATACTGGCGACTACCAGGATGGTCCGAAAGGGAATGGCCTTGGATCCCAGGGCGGAGTTCAGGAAATTCACAGCATCGTTGCTCACCCCGACCACAAGATCCGATATGGCGAGAATGCCGAGGGCAATAGTCATGAACAGGTACAGGTTATCACCCATGGTATCACAAATTTGGACAAAAATCTTATTATAATTCGGTTGCTATGTTAAGGAATAGTAAAGATATAGCATGCCGACGTTGCTTGTTTTAGGACGCCTCGGAAATCTCAAGCAATATCCCGAGATGAAAATAAAAAAAGCCCCGCGAGTAGCGGGGCTTTCCATTAAAAAGCTAATTCAAATAATTGCAATTATTCACCGGTTGCCCAGCTGAAGATCGCAGGATCTACAGGAGTACCGTTGAAGACGTCGTCATCTACCGAATTAAGGGCGTCCCCATCGACTTCAACATTTCCAACAGGACCTCCGTCCCGCATTTCCACGTTCGTGACGTATCCCGAAAGGTTTACCTCGAACATTTCTGCCCCAGTTTCTTTTTTGAACTGAAGAGCTGTTCCACCTGTAGAGGATACCGCTGTGAAATTGACAATATTAGGTTTCCCGGCGAAGGTATCATCTCCATCGGCTTCGATAGCTGTTGAGAAACCGTCAATACTATGCAGAACATACGTATTTTCAAGGGTTCCATTCCAACCTTCCGTCCAGTCAACGGCATCGTCTTCGTTATTTTCCAGGTAGAAATTAGAAGCGTTTACCGTTCCTCCAAAGAATTCAACCCCATCGTCTGTTCCATTAAGAATGGCCACATTGTCGATGGTTGTACCTGAACCAACAGTATAGAGTGTCAGACCATTATACTGAGACTCTGCATTTATTTGAGCCCCGGCATAATTAATAACCAGGTAAGTAATGGTTCCTGAATTGTCAGTTTCATCTGTACCACCGTATACAAAACCACCTACTTCGGCAATGGCATCAATACCTTCGGTTCCTGGAGCAGATCCCAGGATGACCAGGCCGCCCCAGTCTCCGGGTTGCTGATTGGTAGAAGTCATGACAACAGGATCGTCTTCGGTCCCCTGTACGTCGATACTCGAACCTCTCTGGATCACAATGTAAGTATCCGTCTCCGTCCCTTCATCCGCATCGGCGATGATTAAAGTTCCGGCAGGAATAGAAAGGAGTGCTCCGTTTTCAACACTCAGGCTACCCGTTAACCTGTAGATAACATCTGCATCCAGAGTCGTATTCGCAGTGATTGTTCCGTTGAGCTCTTCCGTAACGATACGGTTATCGGAATTAACCCAGGCGAAAGTATCGACATCAACCGTCGGTGCTGCCAGGTATGTTTCAGATGGATCCGCGACTTCACCGTCAATGGTGATATTGGCCAGGGGTCCTCCATCGCGCATCTCAATGGATGTAATGTATCCTGTTAAAGACAGGCCGGTAATCGTTGCCCCGGACTCTTTCTTAAACTGCAGTGCTGTACCTCCTTCGGTAGAGACGGCGGTAAAGTTGACGAGCGAAGGATTTTGGTTTTCCCCATCGGCTTCAACAGCTGTTGAGAATCCGTCAATGGTGTGCAGTACATAGGTATTGGTGATGGTACCGTTCCAGCCTTCTGTCCAGTCTACGGCATCGTCCTCGTTGTTCTCAAGGTAGATGTTGGAGGCACTAACAGTTCCGCCAAAAAATTCAACCCCATCATCGGTTCCGTTCAGGATGGCCACGTTGTCTATGGATGTCCCTGAACCTACTGCATAAAGCGAAAGGCCATTGTATTGGGATTCCGCATTGATCTGCGCTCCAGCATAATCGATAATCAGATAAGAAATGGATCCGGAACTGTCGGTGTCATTGGAGCCACCGTAAACAATACCTCCCACTTCAGCTATGGCGTCTACTCCTTCTGTGGTTGAGGCATCACCAGCGATAACAAGGCCTCCCCAGTCTCCGGGGTTTGTTGAAGCAGAGGTCATAAGCACAGGGTTGGACTCTGTACCATTAACTACAATTTGCCCACCTTTTTGGACCACGATGTACTTATCTGTTCCTGTATCCGAAACAATTGTGGTCCCGGCAGGAATCGTCAGGGTGGCGCCGGATTCAACACTCAGGATACCGCGTAGCCTGTAAAGTATGGTGGCGTCAAGCGTGGTGTCCTCTGTAATGCTTCCTTCGAGCTCATCTTGCCCGGCGATAGGGCAGGCATTCGGACAGGAACCTCCGCAGTCCACACCTTCTTCGTCCCCATTTTGTATGCCGTCTGAGCATGTTGGCGGATCTACATCCGGGTCGTTGTCATCGCTACTACATCCCACTGCAAAGAGCGAGAAAGCCATAACCAACATCATTAAAAATTTAAAACTGTTTGCTTTCATAATAAGGGGTTTAAATGGAATTGAGATTAAATTAAAATGTATAGGCAAGACCCAATCTGATTTGGACACCTGAAGTATAGCTCAGGACAGTTTCTTCCCTTTCTATATTAGTGGTACTGGGCCTAACCAGTTGGGTCCGTTTAATTTCGGGGTTCAGGAGATTCCGCCCGATGGCGCGAATGGTCCAGTGTTCCCCCAGTTGCTTCATAATTACAGCATCCAGGACTACAAATCCTTTTTCTACGATTTCGTCATTGTAGAACACATCGGGTTGCGACTGGATCTCCGGGGCGCCCAGGGCAAATATTTTGTCATCTGCATAATTAGCAGTCAACGTGGCATTAAAAGGGTTCTCCCCAGGGGTGCTCAAATTCAGGCTCGCATTAAGGATCCAGTCGGAAGCCCCCTGCAGGTTGGTCTCTTCTTTTCCTGCATATTGAAAGGTCCGCACAAAGTTCCCGTTTTCATCAACAACCTCTTTGAGGTCCTGGTTATGCCACATTCGGGTGACGTTAAAAACCAAATCGAGACCGATGCCTTCATTTACACCCAAATCTTCATTGTAAAAAGGCTTTACCAGCCCGAGTTTCGCTTCAGCTTCGATCCCGAAGACCTCGGCTTGCTCTCCTGAGTTGAAGTAGGAGAATACCCCTGCTGAACCGCGGTCCTGAACCCTGTTAATGGGGTCGTTGATCTCTTTGTAAAAGGTGGCCACAGATATAAGTTCAGCACTTGAGGGATAGAATTCCCATTTCAGATCGTAACTGAGGTTCCTGGAAGCTTCTAAATCCGGGTTTCCACGGGTAACCTGTCCGACCTGGGAAACATATTCAAAAGGTGCAATTTCCTTGAACTCAGGAAGGGTAATCGTCTGACTTAGGGCAGCCCGGAGGGAAGTCTTTTCACTGATATCGAATTTGACATTTGCACTGGGATAGAGGTTGCTATATGATTTTTCACTGCGTCCGATACGCCCCGGAAAGTTCCCAACGTCAAAATTGACATCAATATCGTCTTGCTGAAAGCGAAGCCCCCCGTTGAAAGTCCAGCGATTCTTTACAACATTGAAGTCTGCATACGCCGACTTGGAGTCGTATGTACCGTCATAAAGATCAGGTTGCAGAATATTAAAGCGGATCAGGCCATTCTGAAAATTTGCATCTGTGATAACAGATTCAATATCATCGATACTGGGAGGATTGACCGAGTTGGTGGACGTTTGAACGAGTCCTACAAAGACGGATTCAAAATCCCTTTGTTTATTTCGGATTACTCCACCGGCGGTAATATTGAATTTCGTGTTTTCCTCATCGATTACATTAATCTTGTCTCTGAGAAACCCATTGTATTCCACATCTTCAATTTCCTGACTTGATTTTCGTTGTTGGAATCCCCCGGTTCGTCCCAACTGTACAAAGCCATCGTTTTCATAGTCTGTTGTGGGGTCTATATTGACCTCGTTACGGATACGGTTGGGTTCATCTGCGTTCACCAGATTATATGCCGCACCCCATTCCAGGGTGTTTTTTTCAGCCAACCGGTGTGTGCCGAAAAGCTGGGTGACCAGTATCCGGGTTTGCTTGGTGTTCTGATCCCGTACAAATTGATTTAAGCCTTCATCAACATCAGTCTCCTCGAAGATAAAACCCTGGCCATCCCGACCTCCCTCATAAACCTCTTCCCGAACGGTGTTGATAAAAGTGGTGGCAGACTTGATCTTGTGTTTCTCGTTAATAAAATAAGTAAGGTCCAGCAATCCTGTTGTTAACGTCCGCGACCTCCAGTTAATGGCATCGGTAATCGAGTCATCGATAAAGTTCGACCGAAACTGGCGGAAAGTACCCTCGCCATATTCGCTGGACCGGGCGTGAGATCCGGTGAGCAGTACGGATAGTTTTTCCGCGATACGTTTTCCCGCGACAAAACTAAAGCGGTAATCGACTGGGTTGTTGAGTTTTTCCGTATTCCATCCCTGGGCGGTAATCAATTCCTGGGTAGACTCACCGGGTCGGGTATAAAATCCAAAGTTGGTATCGTTGGTGTTGACGGAGACTTTAAAGTTATCCCAGACCCCGGCGACATTTGTGTTAAACCCACCTTGTGCGCCTATAGAAAACTGGGAATCACCCCTCAACTCCCGGGAGGTAATATCTACGGTGCCTGATGCTTGGTCCGCGGAATTTTGAACTCCATAGGTCTTTGAAATACCGACATTTTGAATGACCCTGGTGGGAAAAAGCTGAAGATCAATATTTTTGCGCTCCACATCGTCTGAGGGCACCGGCAGACCATTGAGGGTTGTAGAAAGATATCGGTCTCCAAGCCCGCGGACATAGATATCCCCGGAACCTTCACTGGCGGTAACCCCTGAAATTTTAGTAGTTGCGGTGGCGACGTCGGAAACCCCGATTTTCGCCAATTGTACCGCACCAATACTCTCTTTGATTTCCACAGCCTGCTTTTGATCTAAAAGCAGGGCCACTTCCGAATCCTTTCGGGCTACCGTGGTAACCACAACTTCATCCAGGGATACCCCCTGGCTGGCGGACATCGGCAAATTGATTTCTGTAACTTTGCCGGCTTCAACAGTTACATCAGGCACTTCTACCGTTTCATATCCGAGATAGCTGAACACTACAGTATACGTTCCGGCCTCCAGGCCATCAATAACATAAAGGCCGTCAAAATCCGAGGTCGTTCCTTTAGTTGTCCCTTTAATAAGGACATTGGCAAAGGCTAAGGGATCGTTATTCATCTCCTTATCCGTTAGCGCTCCGGCAATACTACCGGTATTCTCCTGGGCGAAGGAGATCGTTGAAATACAAAACAAAAGCCCTAAAATGGTTAATCTCATTAAAATTAATTAGCTATACTTAGTACCGGCGCAAAGAACGTATGTGGGTATGAAGGTCCTGTTAAGGTGAAATTAAATCCGTTTTGCCATATTGTTAGGATAGTGTTACCAGGTTAATTCAATGTTAAGGCGTCAGAATTATCTTAAAGAACACTTTGGGAAAAGCGGTATATTGTGCGTTTATTGCCACAAACATGATGCAATGGGAACAACTCCTTTCCCTCAGGCGGGAAGGAGATACACATAAAAGACTACGCAAGGAGCAGGATGAAACCCGCCTGGGGTTTGAGGTGGATTACGACCGCATTATTTTTTCGCCCTATTTCCGGAGCCTGCAGGATAAAACCCAGGTCATTCCCCTGTCCAAAACCGATTTTGTCCATACCCGCCTCACCCACAGTCTGGAAGTATCTGTCGTGGGGAGAAGTCTGGGACGGCTCGCCGGAGCCCAGATTCTGGAGAAACATCCGCAGCTTGCCCAGGTTCACGGCTATCGGTTTAACGATTTTGGCGCTATCGTGGCTGCCGCGGCCCTGGCCCACGATATCGGGAACCCGCCTTTTGGACATAGCGGGGAACAGGCGATAGGGAGTTTTTTTGACCGGGGTCCGGGACGCCGTTTTAAAGAAGAGCTGACCGACAAACAGTATGCGGACCTTCTTCGATTTGAGGGTAATGCCCATGGATTCCGTCTGTTGGCCGCTCCGCGGGAGGGTGTTCCGGGCGGCTCCCGCCTGAGTTATGCCACCCTGGGGGCGTTTACCAAGTACCCGAAGGAGTCCCTGCCGCATCGCAAAGGAGGCCCGATCGCCACTAAGAAATTCGGGGTATTTCAGAGCGAAGTCCCCATCTTTTGTGAGATCGCAGAAGCACTCGGGCTTAAATCCATGAACCTCGAGGGGGGGCTCGGGTACTGCAGGCACCCCCTGACGTATCTGGTGGAGGCTGCCGATGACATTTGCTATACCATCATCGACTTTGAAGATGGCATCAACCTGGGCCTGATCCCTGAAGATTACGCCCTGGAGTACCTGATTAAGCTGGTGAAGGACCGTATAAACACTGAAAAATACAGGGGGATTTCCCATATGCCGGACCGTCTGGGCTATCTGCGGGCCCTGGCCATCGGGACACTTGTCCAGGATGCCGTACGGATTTTTATGGAAGAGGAAGAGGCGATACTCCGGGGAGAACTGAAAGTTGCCCTCCTCGATAAAAGCAGGTACAAGGCCCAGATTGAAGATATCATCCGGTTGAGTGTGGACCGGATTTACCAGGCCCCTGAGGTTGTGGAAAAAGAAGTGGCCGGGTATAAAATCCTCTCCGATATACTGGAGGTGAGTACCGGGGCGATGGTGGCCAAACTCCAGGGGAATACAACCTCGTACGATCAGCTGATCCTCAAAATGCTCCCTTTGGAAAACGGACAACCCGTAGCGAACTCTGTTTACGAGGCCCTGCTGCAGGCCTGTTCTTTTGTCGCTTCCCTGTCAGACCGCGCAGCGGTGCATATCCACAATAAGATCAGCGGGAAACAACTGCAGGATCAGAACCTGTAAGTTACCCCAATGCCAAGCTGCTGTCGAAGCTGGATGCGAGGCACCCCGGGGTCTATCAGGGTGCCGTCGGCGGCTTCCTCCCGGTCAAAAAGGATGTCGTCGTCATAAATAATATGGGCGATCACCGTAGCGCTGATAAATTCATTGACCTGAAATTTCAATTGCACCTGCCAGTCGATATCGATATTTCCAAAGTTGTTGAGGTAGTCTGTATAAAGGTTCAGATTATGGTCGTAATTGATGTTTTCAGCAATGGGGAATTCCCACTTATGGGTGACCAGTATCCCCAATTCCCTATAGAGTTTTTCCCCGGGAACAATCACATTGCCGGCGGCGTCCAACACAGCAGGCTGTACCCCGAAAGCCCCCTGGTTGGCCAGGTTCTGATCTAAAACAAATGTTCCTTTGAAGGTCAGGGGCGAAAGGTAGAGGTTAAAATTATTATCCTCCCGGATGTAGGATATACCCCCTCCTAAAAACAAATAGCCCGGAGCCATAAATCGGGAAATCGGCGTCGAGCGATCCGGGTATTTATAACCGTTTGCAAATTGGGTATTAAAATTGGCTTTGGCCGAAAAATACCAGTTGCTGATCGTATCCCTGCGGTACCCCAGGGTGCTGGCCAGCCGGATGGCATCATCTGTTTTACGCCATTGCCTGCCTTCCTGGGCATTCCAGCCAAAACGCATCTCCATACTGTTGTCCCACTGGAAATACCTGAATTTGTAATTCCGTTCAAAAAGGAGTTTGCCCAAAGCTGAAATCGCATTGTCCCCCCCGGCATTCCAGTTGACGAAGGCCACCTCACTCAATTGCAGGTCGAATTCATTGATCACCTCCCAAAAGGAGGGCACCCGGAATCGTTTTTGTCTTTTGGTCAGGGGCTTGGTCCGATTAAAGGAAATCTGCGGATTCATGAGGGATACCCCCCTCGGAATTATTTTGATGGGGTGTTGTTCCGCCCGAATGACAATGGTGTCCATTTGGGTAGTGTCCGCTGCGTTTTCAGGAATTTCAGTCTCCTGCCCA
>CAZEQO010000004.1:15659-19008 GCA_964514365.1 uncultured Robiginitalea sp.
ATCAAAAGCAGGAACAGGATGCCCAATATAGGCAGGTATTTCATCCCTTTGCACATGCTATAGACGGTTAAAAGTTTGGACTAGTCCTTCGGTGTCCAGGCCTTGCTCCCGGTATAATTCCTCTGGCGTGCCGTGGGATATAAAGGCATCCTCAATGCCCAGGCAGGTTACGGGAATGGAACGCTTACGGGAAGACAGGTATTCCAAAACGGCGCTGCCAAAACCTCCGGCCAGGCAACCGTCTTCAACGGTGACCCATTGCTCATAGGAAGTACAGAGTTCATCGAGCAAATCGGTATCCAGGGGTTTGGCAAACCGGAAATCAAAATGGCCGAAGGCTTCAGGGGTATCCGTGCCTGGAATGGCCCGGGCCACATGCTGCCCGAGGGTTCCAAAACTCAGGATGGCAATACGGTTGCCGCTTTTCAACTGCCGGCCCTTCCCGATGGGTATCCGTTCAAAGGGTTTTTCCCAGTCCGGATTCTCGCTGTATCCCCTGGGGTACCGGATGGCCATCGGCCCTATGGAGTCCGTTTGAGCTGTGTAGAGCATATTCCGCAATTCGACAGCATTCATGGGCGCCATCAATATGAGTCCCGGGATACATCGCAGGTACGCGATATCGTAGATACCATGATGCGTAGCCCCGTCTTTCCCAACTAACCCGGCCCGGTCCAGGCAAAAAATGACTGATAGGTTTTGCAGGGCTACATCGTGGATGACCTGGTCGTAGCCTCTTTGAAGGAAGGTAGAGTAAACCGCACAAAACGGTATCAGACCCTCGGCGGCCATGCCGGCGGCCAGGGTTACTGCATGCTGCTCGGCGATGCCCACATCAAATGCCCGCTCCGGAAAGGCATCCATCAGGTATTTCATAGAGCTCCCTGTAGGCATGGCCGGGGTGATGCCCACCACCCTGGGGTTTTGTGCTGCCAGGCTAACCAGGGTATGCCCGAAAACATCCTGGTACTTAGGGCCCAACCCGGTGTCTTTGCCCTTCCTGACCAGTTCTCCCGTTTCCTTGTCAAATTTCCCCGGGGCATGGTAGAGGATCTGGTTTTCTTCCGCTTGTCGCAGCCCTTTGCCTTTGGTGGTAATCAGGTGCAGCAACCGGGGTCCCCCCTGTCCGCGGAGGCTTTTCAGGGCTTTGAGTACGGCAGGGAGGTCATGCCCGTCCACAGGCCCCGAATAGTTGAGATTCAGGGATTCAAAGAAGGTGTCCGCCCCCGGCAGTCCCTCTTTTTTTCGGTTCAGGTGGCGTTTCAGCGCACCCACACTGGGGTCGATCCCGATGGCGTTGTCGTTGAGCACAATCAGCAGGTTGGCATCAGCTACCCCGGCGTGGTTCAGGGCTTCAAAGGCCATACCCCCGGCAATGGAAGCATCCCCGATGACGGCAATATGTTCCCGGCTCCCGGCCCCGGTAATCCGGGCCGCCAGGGCCATGCCCAGTAAGGCTGAAACTGAGGTCGAGGCGTGCCCTGTGCCAAAGGTGTCATACACACTCTCGTCCCGTTTAGGGAAGCCGCTCAACCCTCCTTTTTGCCGAATACTTTCAAAACGGTCCTTTCGACCAGTGAGGATCTTATGTCCGTACGCCTGGTGCCCGACATCCCAGATGAGTCGGTCTTCCGGGGTGTTAAACAGATAGTGCAGGGCAATGGTAAGTTCAACTACACCCAGGGAAGCCCCTAAATGCCCTTCCTTGACCGAAACGACATCGATGATAAACTTCCGCAACTCTGCAGCCAACCCCGGGAGTTGGTCTTCGGACAGTTTTCTCAGGTCCTCAGGATTCTGTATTTGGTCCAGCAGTTTCATAAGCGGCGGTAAAGGTAAGAGAATTTGAATTTGTCAGGCCCTTGAACAAATAGGATAAATTGTATTTTTGGGGCTATGGAATTCAGTCTGGATGACACATATTTTATGAAAAGAGCCCTGGCGGAGGCCGAAATGGCCTTTGAAAAGGGGGAGGTGCCGGTGGGGGCAGTCATTACTGTGGACAACCGGATTATCGCCAGGGCCCACAACCTGACCGAACAGTTGGGGGACGTTACCGCCCATGCCGAAATGCAGGCCATTACTGCGGCAGCCAATTTTCTCGGCGGGAAATACCTGATCAACTGTACCTTGTATGTGACCCTGGAACCCTGCCAGATGTGTGCGGGGGGGCTTTACTGGAGCCAGATATCCCGGGTGGTCTTCGGGGCCTATGACCCGGACCGGGGTTTTTCTGCTGTGGGGGGGCGGATACACCCCAGGACTGAACTGGTTGGGGGTATCCTGGAGAACGAAGCCTCCAGTTTGCTGAAGCGCTTTTTTATCGAAAAGCGCAATTTGAACTAAAAACGCTGTGGGCTAACGGAATAGAAGACGCTTATGCGCAAAAAAAAACACCCGGCTGAAGCGGGGTGTTTTGGTCTTCAAAATAAAACAAGTTTATCCGATCACGTGGACGTCGGATGCAACAATACCTTTACGGCCCTCAGTTTCTTGATATTCTACTTTGTCTCCCTGATTGAGTTGTAACCCATCCAGGGCAGTGGCATGAACGAAAATATCCTTTCCGGTATCATCGTTTGTGATGAATCCATAGCCTTTGGATTCGTTGAAAAATTTAACTGTACCAGTCATTGTAATGAAAATAAATATTAATAACGAAATACGAAGTTACAGATTTTTCGAGAAATTCAATACCGAAAAAAAATGGGCAGCGCCTATCTTTCTTTTTTGGGATCTTTCATTTTCCGAATGTTTTCATCCGTCAGCATATAGTCTTTCATTTTTTTCCCACGGCTCTCGAAGATCAGGAAGAGCGGCATGGCCAGGAGGAAAATACCGACCACCCCAAACCCGATGCATTTGTTGCCCGTAACGGGGGCTTCTTCCAAAAGGGTAAAGCCATAGGCGATGCTGCCCAGTGAGGCCAGGACGATAAGCAGGGACAGGTATCTTATTTTTAAGCGCATTTCAGGGGGCAAAGTTAATTAACTTTCTGCGGTAGGCGGTGAGGAGCTTGGATTTGGAAACAAACCCGAGATAGCGGCCGTCTTTAATTACGGGGAGGTTCCACGCCCGGCTGTCGTGAAATTTCTTCATCACCTGTTGCATGGTATCCTTACCGTAGAAAATGAGTTCCGGGGGGGCTTGCATAAAAGAATCCACACCTATCTTATCGTACATATTCATATCGAACATGAATTCGCGGACATCGTCCAGCAAGACAATACCTTTCAGGGCGCCTTCAGTATCGGTAACCGGAAATATATTCCGTGTGGATTTGGCCACCGACTGATGCAGCATTTCCCCCAGGGTCATCTCCTGATGTACTTCTTTAAAGTCCGTTTCA
>CAZEQO010000004.1:19018-24901 GCA_964514365.1 uncultured Robiginitalea sp.
AATAACCTCATCCAGTTCCATCATGCTCAGTACGGTTTGGTCTTTGTCATGGGAGATCAGGGCACCTATGGCAGCGAGTTGCCGGGTGTAGATACTATGGTCCAGGGTGTTTTTGGCGATCAGGTAGGACATGGCCGCAGAGATCATCAGGGGGACAAACAGGTCGTATCCCCCAGTGATTTCAGCAATCAGGAAAATGGCGGTCAGGGGCGCGTGCAGCACTCCGGCGATGAGCCCTGCCATACCTACCAGGGTAAAGTTGGCTTCACTCACGGAGATACCCAGGCCTGAATTATTGAGGACCTTTGCCACTACATTGCCCAGGGCGCTTCCCATAACCATAGTCGGGATAAAGATACCCCCTGCCCCCCCGGCAGCAAAAGTAGTCGTCATGGCCACAGCCTTAAAAATGGTGATCCCAAAAAGCAGGCCAATCACTACCCATATTTGATCGGTATAGTCGTCAAAGGGGGTTGTGCCCAGCGCTTTCAGGTGATCCCCCTCCAGGAGGCTGTTGATAAACCCAAAACCCTCCCCGTAGAGCGGGGGTATAAAATAGAGCATGACGCCTATGGCCAGCCCTCCGGCCAGCAACTTGTATTTCGGGCTGCGAAACCGCTTAAAAAAGTCCATAATCCGGAAGTACATCTTTGTAAAGTATACGGAAGCTACAGCGGTTCCCATACCCAGCAGGATGTAGTACACCGTATCCCGAATTTCGAACCCCTCGGTAACTTTGAAATTAAAGAGGGTCTCATCACCGAGGAAAAAGTAGGAGGTCAATACCCCGGAAATGGAAGCCAGCAAAAGCGGGAGCATGGAGAGCATGGTGAGGTCCAGGCTGAAGACTTCCACCGCAAAGATGATCGCCGCGATGGGCGCCTGAAAAATTGAAGCAATGGCCCCGGCGGAGGCGCAGGCAATAAGCAGGGACCGATCCTTTGAATTGATGTGCATCAGGCGGGAAACGTTCGAGCTCAGCGCGGCTCCCGTAGCGACAGCTGGCCCCAACAATCCCACGGAACCCCCGAACCCGACTGTCAGGGGGGCTGTGACGAGGGGAGTGAATATTTTTTTGGCCGACATAATGCCCTTTTGGCGGGAAAGGGAATAAAGGATAGAAGAAATGGCGTGTTCCAGCTTTTCTTTGTGGACGTATTTTACATAGAGGTAGACCAGGGTCAGGCCGATAACCGGGAGTATAAAATAGAACTGGGTACTGAGGAATATAACCCCCTTTTCCAGGGAGGATTCTATAAAATAAGTCGTGTTTTTAAGGGTTACCGAGGCCAGACCCGCCAGAAAACCCACCAGGACACTCATAATCTGAGTGAAGGTTTTATGCGAAACGTGCCGGTAGCGCCATTTGTGAATCCGGGCCAGTACACGGCGGTAATGCGGGCTTTGATTCATACCCCCTAAGATACGATTGATTTATTCTCTCAAGCAGAATCGGTATACCGCCTGCCTTATTTTTTAAGTTGCAGCTGGAGTTCGTCCATCTGGGCTGAGTCTATAGGTGCGGGAGCATCGATCATCACATCCCGCCCGCTGTTGTTTTTGGGGAATGCAATGAAATCCCGGATGGATTCCTGACCGCCGAGAATGGCCACGAGGCGGTCCAGGCCAAAGGCGATTCCCCCGTGTGGGGGAGCCCCGTACTGAAAGGCATCCATCAGGAAGCCAAACTGTTGCCGGGCTTCTTCCGGGGTAAAGCCCAAATGGCGAAACATAATTTCCTGGGTGGTGCGGTCGTGAATCCGTATGGAACCCCCGCCGATTTCATTTCCATTGAGTACCAGGTCGTAGGCATTCGCCCGTACAGCCCCCGGATCTGAATCCAAAAGCTCCATTTGCCCGGGCTTGGGAGCGGTGAAGGGGTGGTGCATGGCGTGGTATCTCCCGGTTTCTTCGTCCTTTTCCAGAAGTGGAAAGTCCACCACCCAAAGGGGTGCAAATTCCCCGGGCTTGCGAAGTCCGAGGCGCTGGGCGAGTTCCATACGCAACATGCTCAACTGGTTGCGGACCCCATCGGTATCACCGGAGAGGACCAGGATGAGATCTCCTTTTTCAGCTCCGGTTGCTGCAGCCCAGAGGCTGAGGTCTTCCTGGGAATAGAATTTATCGACCGATGATTTATAAGAACCATCGTCGTTACAGCGTACGTAAACCATTCCTTTGGCTCCAACCTGGGGGCGACGTACCCAATCCGTAAGTGCGTCAATTTCTTTTCTGCTGTACTGGTTTCCGCCAGGAACGGCCAGGCCAACCACCATTTCGGCCTCATTGAAAATTTTGAAATCACGGGTTTGTGCCACAGTATTCAGTTCCCCGAATTCCATTCCAAAACGAATGTCGGGTTTATCGCTACCGTATCGCTTTATTGCTTCGTCATAAGTCATTCTTGGAATCGTTTCCAGGCGGATCCCGTGGATACGATCCAGCAGATGCAGTGTGAGCCCCTCAAAGGCAGAGAGGATGTCTTCCTGTTCCACAAAAGCCATTTCACAGTCAATCTGGGTAAATTCCGGTTGGCGGTCTGCCCGCAGATCTTCATCCCTGAAACATTTGACGATCTGGAAATATTTATCCATTCCGCCGACCATCAGGAGTTGCTTGAAAGTTTGGGGGGATTGGGGAAGCGCGTAGAATTCACCCGCATTCATACGGCTGGGAACCACGAAATCCCGGGCCCCTTCCGGAGTTGACTTGATCAGGTAAGGTGTTTCAACTTCGATAAAACCTTTTTCCGCCAGGTAGTTTCGCACCTCCATAGTCACCCGGGAGCGGAAGATCAGGTTGTTTTTTACCGGACTGCGGCGAATATCGAGATAGCGGTATTTCATACGGAGTTCCTCACCTCCGTCAGTGCTGTCTTCAATGGTGAACGGGGGGGTGAGTGAGGGATTGAGGACCGTGAATTCAGAGACCAGGACTTCGATATTTCCTGTAGGGATTTTGGGGTTTTTGGAAGCGCGCTCGATAACTTCTCCGCCCACCTGCAGCACAAATTCCCTCCCGGCTTCCCGAGCTTTTTCCAGAAGTTCGGCCGGGGTGCGGTCCTGATCGAAAACCAGCTGGGTAAGCCCGTATCGATCCCGCAGATCGATCCATACGACAAATCCCTTGTCTCGTACTTTCTGGACCCATCCGGCCAGTTGCACCTTCTGCCCGATATGGGCTTCGTTTAATTCACCACAGGTATGGGTACGGTACATAATCCTTCGATTTTGGCCGCAAAGGTACGATGCAATGGGGGAAGTGCCCAATAATTGTGACATTCTTCCCCCTGTTATTTTTGCTAAATGCGTCCCCGGATCAGGCGGCCTTGCTCAGGGGCTGGGGCGGGTCCTTAACTTCGCGTTTTTTTCCGCGAATCGCGATCTTCATCCGGTAGGTGATATTAAAGAGTACCGGTACGATGATCAGCGTCAGGAAAGTGGCCACAATAAGCCCGAAAATAACCGTCCACGCCAGGGGTCCCCAAAAGATCACATTATCCCCCCCGATGTACAGCTGCGGATCGAAAGATGAAAAGAGGGAGAAGAAATTAATATTCAACCCGATGGCCAGGGGGATTAAACCCAGAACCGTAGTGATCGCCGTTAACAACACCGGCCGAAGCCTTGCTTTCCCACCCCGAACGATAGCTTCCGAGGCTTCTTCCAGCGTAAGGAGGTCTTTATCATCAAGGCCAAGGGCTACTTTTTTCCGGTCGATCAGGATTTGGGTGTAATCCAAAAGCACCACTCCGTTGTTCACCACGATTCCCGCCAGAGCAATGATGCCCATCATCGTCATCATAATCACAAACGGCCACCCCGTGAGCATTAAGCCCCCGAAAACCCCTATAAAACTCAGGAATATCGCAATCATAATAATGGCGGGTTTTGAGATGCCGCCAAACTGGAAGATTAGGATAAGCATGATGAGTCCAAGACCGGAGAAAAACGCCCCCATAAGGAATTCCATCTGCTTATTTTGTTCTTCAATCTGCCCGGTGTAGTCTACTTCAACCCCTTCTGGCATCCCTTCGAATTCCGGCATAACATTCTGGATTTCGGAAACTATGGCACCGGCATCGGTAAATCCGGGTTGCAGGGCGGAGTACACGGTTACCACCCTTTTGGCATCCCGGTGTTTGATAGCGCTAAAGGATGAAGTGTTGCGCTGACTCGCCACTGCAGACACGGGAACCTCCTTGATCTGACCGTTGGCCGGATCCCTGAAGATCATCTTCTGGTTAAACAAAGCACTGGTATTGTAACGCAGGTCTTCGTTAAAGCGGACATTGATGTTGTAGTCTTCACCATCTTTTTTATAGATGCCCGCCTTATCCCCGAAGAGGGATTGTCTGAGCTGCTGGCCTACCTGACCCACGGAGACTCCCAACTCCCCTGCTTTTTCCCTGTCCACAACAACCTCCATGGCGGGTTTTCCCTTATTGACATCGATTTTAAGCTCCTCGATTCCGGCGATGTTTTTGCTGTTGATAAAGCTTCGCATGCGCTCCGCTACATTGATCAGGGTGTCGTAATTCTGTCCTTCCAATTCGATGTTGATGGGATAGCCCGCAGGCGGGCCCACTGCATCTTTCTCTACACTAATGGTCACTCCGGGATAGATGCCCCTCAACCCCTCCTGGATCTCCTTGCGAAGCTTTTCGCTATCCTCACCTTCCCGATATTTGAATTCTCTCATGGAAAGCGTCATCTTGCCGCGATGGGGCATTTCGGCGGCAGAACCCCCTTCGGTGAATGGGTTTTCGGCCCCTTTACCCACCTGGGACACAGAAGACTCTACCAGCAGGTTTTTATCCCCTTTCATAAAAGTGTCACTATCGACAATATCGTAAACCCTTCTTTCTATGGCTTTTGTGATTTCATTTGTCTTTTCAATGGACGTTCCCTGGGGATATTCAACATAGACGATTATCTGGTTCGGGGTATTGTCCGGAAAGAATTCGACTTTGGTACGTCCACTCCCAAGGGAAGCTCCAAAACTCACAAAAGCAGCCAGCAAAAGGACGACCATGGCCCCGAAATACCAGTATACGTTTTTACCCCTCAGGGCCTGCTTTAATTGTTTTTCATATAAATTCTCCATCTTTTTCAGCGTTCTTCGCTGGAAGCGATTCGCAGACTTTTTGATGACGTATTTATAAAGCCAGAACATACCGGCTGTTACAAAGAGCAGGGTGCCCAAACCTCTTACTGCACCGCCTACAATAAACATAAACAGGCCTATTGAAACCAGCAGGATGGTCAGGCGAATGAGTTGTTTCCGGGTCAGTTCTTTTTCCCCGATTTCCATAAACTGTGAAACCAGCATGGAGTTCATAAATATGGCCACGAAAAGGGACGAACCGAGAACTACCGAAAGGGTGATGGGGAAGAAAATCATAAACTCACCCATAATCCCGGGCCACATTCCAAGAGGAACGAAGGCCGCCACGGTAGTAAGGGTGGAGATGATGATGGGAACTGCAATTTCGCCAATACCTTTTTTGGCTGCCTGTATCCTGGACATGCCTTCTTCTTCCATGAGGCGGTATACGTTCTCGACCACCACGACCCCATTATCCACGAGCATCCCCAGACCCATGATGAGTCCAAAAAGGATCATGGTATTCAGGGTGTAGCCCATGGCAGAGAGTATCATAAAGGACATAAACATCGACATCGGGATAGCAAACCCGACAAAGAGTGCATTTCGAAATCCAAGGAAAAACATCAGGACCGTAACGACCAGGATAATCCCAAAAATGATATTGTTTACCAGGTCATCCACCTGGTTGAGGGTTTTGCTGGAGGAGTCGTTTGCAAAGGAAATATGGATATCGGCAGGGAGGTATGACTGCTGTGCCTCTGCCACCAGGCTGCG
>CAZEQO010000004.1:24911-32709 GCA_964514365.1 uncultured Robiginitalea sp.
AGATAATTTTCCTGCTCCTCTGCTACTATTTCTTTTATTTGCTCAACGGCCTCGATCATATTTTTACCAGCACGCTTTTTTACATCCAGCATCACCACACTCTCTCCCCGCTCCCGGGCGTAGGTTGTTTTGTCTTCTTCATGGAAATCCACCGTGGCGACGTCTTTCAGGTATATCGCAGATCCGTTTTCAGACTTGACCACAAAGTTTTCCAGATCTTCGGGAGAATTAATTTCACCCACCACACGGATGGTCCTCCTTTGGCCCGAAGACTTTAAATTTCCGGCCGACATGGTCATATTCCCATTGGCAATAGCCCCCAGGATGTCCTGAAAGCTGACTTTGGCGGCCATCATCTTGTAAATGTCGACGGCTACCTCCACCTCTTTGTCCTGAGCCCCGCGGATATCAACACCCTTTATTTCAGGGAGGTCTTCAATTTTATCTTCCAGGTACTCGGCGTATTCCTTGAGTTTGTCTACGGGGTAATCCCCGGTTATATTGACATTCATTATGGGGAAAGACTCGGAAAGGTTGAGGTCAAAAACATTGGGCTCTACCTTGGCATTGTTGAAAATAGGCCAGTCTTCGCCGGCTTTTTCACTATCGACCTCATCCTTCACCCTTTGTTTGGCATTTTCCACGGTGATGTCTTCATCGAATTCGACTACGATCATGGAATAATCCTCCTGGGAGGTCGAGGTAATTTCAACCACGTTGCTCAGGTTCTTCAGCCGATCCTCAAGCGGGTCGGTAAGGAGTCGCTCTACATCTTCGGCAGTATTCCCGGGGTAGGGGGTGCTGACATAGATTTTAGTTTCCTCGACTTCCGGAAAATCTTCCCGCGGCATGGCGAAATAAGCCGATACTCCCATCAGGAAAAAGATTGCGATCATGACATAGACTACCGACGGATTGTCTATGGCCCATGACGACGGGGCAAATTCCTTGTCTGCATTCTTTTTTTGTCTGCTCATATCTGCTCAATAATTTCAATTTTCTGTCCTTCCCGAACCCTGCGGGCTCCTTCCAGGATGATAAATTCTCCTGCTTCGACACCACTGATTACTTCAACCTGATTGTTTTGGGAAAGGCCGGTGGTAATCACTCTTTTTTCAGCTTTGGCAATTTTATCCTCCCCGATTTCAGAAGCGACATAAACGTATTGCTGTCCCGCAGAGTTTTCGGAAATAACACCCGGGGGGACCAAAACAGCCTCTGAATTCGAATAGTCGTTGATTTTGACACGAACGGTCAGGTTCGGTTTGATTTGCCCTTTTGTGTTGGGCACGGAAACCTCAACCTTAAAGGTGCGGTTGGCCGGATTGATAAAATTGCCGGTCTGCCGAACTTTGGAAATCATACTGTCCCCCAAAACCGGGATGTACAATTCCACACGCTTACCCTCGGTGACTTCTCTGAGGTAACTTTCAGGGACATCGACCTCTACATACATATCGGAAAGATTCACCAGACGGATAATGGGCGTGCCCCCTGCGGGGTTTACCGTACTTCCCTCATCCACAAGCACATCATCCACGATCCCGCTAAAGGGGGCGGTAATTGTGGATTTTGCCAATTGGGCTTCGGCTTGTCTGACGGCCTGTACTGTGGCCTCGTAGTTTGTTTTGGTCTGCAAATACTGGATTTCCGACCCGATATTTTGTTCCCACAACCGTTTTTGGCGTTCGTAAGTCGTTTCTGCCAGAGACGCCTGAGTTCGCAGTTGTTCCAGGCCGGAGGCCATTCCGCCATCGTCAATTTTAGCCAGCACCTGCCCCTTTCGGACAGGTTGCCCCTCTTTTACGTAAACCTTCACCAGGGTACCTGCCATTTCTGGGTAAAGGAGGATATTTTGTTTGGTCTGCACATTTCCCTGTAAATCCAGATAGTGTTCAAAGGCAGTGGTCTTCAATTCCAGGGTGCTCACAAGGGGTACATTTCTAAGCGTTTCGCTGGCCTGGACAGCTGAATCCAATCGCCTGAGCGAGGTGGCAAGCGCTCTTTGTTCTTTGTTGAGTGCCTGCTGTTTTTCTTTGATTTCTTCCAGGTTTCCTCCTGCTATGACGTCGTCAACTGAGGTATTGGATCCACCACCGCAAGCAGCGAGGATCAGGGTTAGAAACGCAAAAGGTATAGATTTATTCATGGCTGAATGATTAGTGTTACCGGGAGGTATAAATATTAGTTATTCTGTTGTCAAATAAGGGTTCAGGATATTCTCCAGGGCGGTCTTTTTATTGATTACATCAATCATGGCGTTGAGGTATTCCCCCTGGGCGGTATACAATTGAGATTGTGCCTGGCGCAGGTCAAAACTCGAAGCGATACCTTCTGAATATTTAATTTCATTTTTCTTCTCGATGCGCTCTGCCAGCGAGAGGTTCTCCTTACTGGTCTTGTACGATTCAATAGATAAGATATAATCGCTCTTTGCCCTGTCGTGTTGTAATTTCAACATTTGCTCCGTCTCTTCCAGTTGGGTTTTTGCTTTTTCGAGTGCAATTTTTGCCCGTTGGGTGGATGCACTCCTTTTGAGGGAACTGAAAATGGGGATATTCAGGTCGAAGCCCAGTATGGAGGAAGTAAAGTCCTGGGCGTCTGTACCAATTACCGATATTGGGTCGGCAAACCCTGTGTAGCCATAATTGATAAAGGCATCCAGAGTGGGCAGGGCCCGGCTCCGGGCGAGCTTCCATTCAAAATAACGTTGTTCATTGAGGTTCATAACCAGTTTGTAGTCGGTATTGTTCTCAAGGTTGAACTCCTGGTCGAGCAAATCAGGTTGCGTTTCCTGGTACACCAGCTCGTCCAGGCTCTGGGACAGACTTGTGGGATGGTCCAGGGGCAGGCCCATGACTACGTTGAGCATTTGAAGGGTAATGCTCTCGAGGCGTTCGTTGCTGTTCAGGGCATTTTTGAGGTTTGCCAGTGTAATCTGGAGTTGCTCCACATTCTCCTCTTCCCCCAGGCCATTTTCATAGAGTTTTTCTGTCTCGTAAAGGTTCTTTTCGACAGCCGCGATATTGCGATTTAGGATGTCGGTACTCTCCCGGGCGAGAAGGGCATTGCCATAAGATTCCACTACGGATTTCCGTACTTCCTGGTCCGTCTTCTCTTTGTTGTTCTTACTGTAGCTCAGGAAGGCTTTTGTCGCCTGGACGCCTACAATATATGAGCCGTCAAAGATCTGCTGCCTTAGGGTTGCGGTGGCCGATGTACTCCTCGGGGGCCCAAAAATAATCGGGACAAAAGTTCCGGGTTCCCCACCGGGAAGAAAGTCTCCGGGAATTAGGGAAATGGGTTGTTTTATCTGATCCTGGTAACTGATGTTTCCATCGATTTGAGGGAGTCCTGTCGCAATGGTCTCCCATTTTTGCTTCTCGGCATCCACCATATCCCTGCTGGCATTGATAGCGCTGTAATTGTTGTCCAATGCATACTGGATGGCCTCCTCCAGGGTAAATTGTGTCGGGAGATCCTGTGCAGGAGCGGTGAAAAAGATCAACGAGGTTAATACGAATATTAGGTGATGTCGCATTTAATCCTGATTTGTGTTTATTACGGTTTTCAGTATGTTTCGTCCTTGGGAGGTGGTGATACCCCTGAGGTGGTATTCGAGATAATCATCCATCAGGGGTAGTATCGCGAATTGCTGGCGGGGGAAAATCGATTCATCCTTGAGGCTGGTCATCCCGGCAAAATAGATGCGGGTAACAAAATCCACATCGAGATTTTCCCGGTAGATTCCCTGTTCCATACCCTTTAAAATGTTGATTCGCACACAGTCTTTGAACAATTCGAACTGTTTTTTATGCAGTGCGCTGTAGATCTGGGGGTAATATTTTTTAAGCTGATATTGGGGGGAAGATTTCTCGTTTTTCAAATTCATCAAGGCAAACCGCTTAATCTCGTAGAGTTCTTCGATGGGGTTTTTGTCCTCCTTGCAAATACAATTAATCCCGTCGGCAATTTTGTGAAATAATCCCAGGGTGCACTCCCTGATGAGTTCCGTTTTATTGTTGAAATGCGAATAAATCGTTTTTTTTGAAATGCCCAACTGCTCGGCCAAATCATCCATAGTCACACTCTTGAACCCGAGGTTCAGGAACAGTTCGGTGGCGGTATCGAGGATTTTTGCTTTCACCGGGCTAAAATAGAGCGGAAACTTTGAATACAAAAAAAGTTTCCTGCGTTTTTACATTTTTTTAACAATTTATGTACCTGGAGCTCTATTTTCCCGGGTTTTGCTGTTACAGGACTCCTGATTGTCCTAATTTTGAAGCATGATTGAATCCATTGCCACCTATCGCCAGACTTTTTTAGACCATCTGGCGCAGATTGAGTTCCCGGAATCCCCCCGTGAATTGTATTCCCCAATAGAGTACATCCTGGATATCGGGGGAAAGCGCATTCGTCCTGTGCTCGTCCTGCTCAGTGCAGATCTGTATGGAGCGGAGCCGCAAGAAGGCCTTCCCGCGGCGGCAGCTGTTGAAATTTTCCACAACTTCACCCTGATCCATGATGATATTATGGATGCCGCCCCTTTGAGGAGGGGTCGGGAAACTGTTCACGAGAAATGGGATACCAATACGGCCATCCTTTCCGGGGATGCGATGCTTATTGAGGCCTACCGCCAATTGGAGTATTATTCCCCCGAGGTGTTTAAACCCATGATGCAATTCTTCTCTAAAACGGCTTTGGAGGTTTGTGAGGGACAGAGGGATGACATGGATTTTGAAACCCAGGATCAGGTTGGTATTGATCAGTACCTGACAATGATCAAATACAAAACCGCTGTCCTGGTGGGCTGTGCCCTGAAAATGGGAGCTTTAATCGGTGGGGCATCCCGCGCGGATCAACAGGCCCTGTATACTTTTGGAATCGGGTTGGGGCTTGCTTTTCAGCTGCAGGACGACTATCTGGATGTCTTTGGCGATCCGGAAACCTTCGGCAAACAAGTCGGGGGTGATATTATTGAAAATAAAAAGACCTTCCTCTACCTCAAGGCACTGGAATTAGCCAGTGAGCAGGAAGCCAGAGAACTCCGGGACCTGTACTCCATCAAAACCCGTGACCCCCAGGCCAAGGTGCAACGGGTTACCCAGATTTTTAAATCCAGTGGTTCGGCAGACGATGCCCGCGACCTGATCCGGAAATATACGGACCAGGCCTTTGAGCAATTAGAAAGTCTGAACCTACCCGATAACCGCAAAGCCGTCCTGAGGGAATTCGGGGACTGGCTGCTCAATAGGGACTTCTGATAAGGGCTTTCCAAAACGCTCGGATAAACATTCCTTTTGGAGAGGCATTGATGATCTGGAAGTCTTCGGCAAGGGTAGTTTCTTCATTGAGGAATTTAAGGATAAGTTCCGGATCCAGGCTGCGGAACATCATGGAAAAAACCTGGTTTCCAGAAGCATTTTCCCGCGCCAGTACATCGAGGAGCAGACGGTCGTAGTGCCAGAATTTAAAGGGTTGTTTCAGGCTTGGGGAATCTCCTTTTTTAAGGGCATCCACCAATTTGGGTATCTGTTTCCGTGTGTTCCAGAAAGTATACCCCGTGCTCGGTTTGGCCCATCCCCCCGCGATTCCAATATGCGTGATATGGGCGCTGTTGGCCTGTGTGAAGTCATTTACAGTCATTGGTATACTGCCTTGTTCCGTTTCCAGGACCTCATACCCTTTATCCGTCAGATCCGTGGAAATGTATGATTTAAGGGCATCTTCATATTCATTATCCTCCAAAAGGGTTTCAGAAAACAGCGTATACTCCACCAGGGCCTCAGTAGGGCTGAAGGGCAGAATATACATAAAACGCGTGTTGCCCATCTGGGGGACTGAAAAGTCCATAAAAGTCGCGGTCCCCTGATCAAAAACGGCTTCTTCCGTGCGGATAAACCATCCGAGGAAATGTTGTTTTAATACCGGGTAAGGATGCATAAGGGATTTCGGACGCCGAAACATAACGCTACTCAATACCCGGGGGGCACTGTAGGAACCCACTGTGGTGATAATCTTTGCTGCCGTTTCGGATTCCTCAAGGGATTCCACAGCTTCATAGCGGACTTCAATATTGGGGTAAAGCTGAAGGCGGCGATAGTATTCTTTGTAGAAATCAATTCCACGAAGCATTTTATAGCTATAATTCTCCATGGGTATGTTGCGCTCGAAATTCGGACCCCGGAAGCGAATCATATCCCATTTTTTATGGATCAGGGCATCGAAAGGCCCACTGCCGGACTCCCAAAAACACCAGGTGCGGTCGTTTTCTTTTTGGTGCTGTTTTTCAAAAAGCGCGATCCGTTTTTCTTTAAAAAAAGGATCGGATCCCAGCGCATCTGCCAGCAGTAATCCGGAAGCGCCTCCGCCAATTATAATGTAGTCGTATTCGGTCATTCAAACTCTAAATCCGGTCTAAATGTACAAATTCAAAGTGAGTAGGGGGCAGGGTTTCTCGTCTTGTAGGATAACCCGCGGGGTACGTTTTCGTTTCCTGTAAGACGTAGCAATTACTAAGGACAAATGAAAAAGTTTCTGCCCGGTAAGTCGTACCAAATTAGTCGGAAAGCGATTCCCGGAGGATCTTGCGCATGCTTTCGGGAGAGATGTATTCAAAAAACCGGCTGCGGATTTGGAAGCTTTCATCGAAGAGCACAACGGCCGGAAGTGTAAAGGGCACTCCTTCCCTGGTGGCAAGTAATAAGGGGATCTCATGCACGGGATTGCGTTTGTTCCCCGCTTCCCGGTTTACATATTGCACCCCTGAGAAATATATGGTATCCCTGGTTTCCACATTCATGCGGACAGCGTAGAAGTCGGAATTCAGGGCAGCGACGACTTCCGGGTCCCGGAAAGCCGCCTCGTCCATTTTCCGGCAATAAACGCACCAGTCTGCATAGAAATCCACCAGGACCTTCCGGGGTTCTGCAGCCAGGGCTTCTTCCAGTTGCTCAAAACTCAGCCATTTCACATCCGATGACTGACACTGAACCACGGGCAGTGCCAACAGACAAAGTATTGGAAATAAGAGCCTACGGATGTTTTGCAACCCGAGGCCCATGGCGGATTTAAGCAAAAAGACCAATCTTAAAAGCATAGTCTGTTCAAATTAACCCTTTCGTATATGGTGTCCGGGCCCTTTTTAGTGCAACTTCCCAAACTTCAGTCCAAAGAAAAACGTCCTCGGGGCCGCAGGGCCATAAATATAATCAGAATCACGGGTTGGCCCGGTATCGAAGTCATCCTGGTAGCTGTTGAAAATATTCCTGGCCCCGCCAAAAAAAGTAACCATAAAGTCCTCGGTAAAGTCGATATGGTATTCCAGTTTCAGGTTCAGGTCGAAGAAGGCCTGCACCTGGTTGAGTTGCAGGAACCCGTTATCACTCACAACCCTTGGGACGGTCATGGGGCCGGTGTAGGTCCCTGTAAGATCTATATTGAAGGTTTCACCGGGGATCCAGGCCGCGTTCAGATACCCGTATAGATTTGGGACACGTACAAATTCGTCTATAAAAATGTCCGATTCACCGGGCGTACCGTCAGATTCAAATAAAAGCTGAGGCTTGTCGTATTGAGTACTTTGCAGGGTGCCCCCAAGTTGGAACTGCCACTTGGGGTCCGGGGAGACCCCGAGTTCAAAGTTGGTTCCAAAAACCCGGGCCGGGGCTCCGTTGCGCACCTCTTCAAGGATGGAGCCATTCGGCAAAACCGCCCCCGTACTCACCAGCGTAAAAGGCCCTTCCAGGGCGGTATAGAAACCCTCGAGGAGAAAATCCATTTGCAACAGGCCACTGGT
>CAZEQO010000004.1:32774-38205 GCA_964514365.1 uncultured Robiginitalea sp.
CTCCTTTAAGAGCTGGTAGGAAAGTGTGATGCGGGGGGAGAAGGCCGTCTGATCCAGGTCTACCCCCCGGTCGATGCCCCCTATGGAGTAATCCCCGTCGACGTTTACATGGTCCAGTCGCGCTCCAAACAGACCTATGAAGCGGTCATTGGGTTTCCATTCGTATTGGGCATATCCTCCAAGTGAATTGACCCTTTGATCGATAAGCCGAAGGTATCCCGGTATCTGGTCTTCGGTAGTGGTATGGGTGAATTCGACCCCATAGGTCAGCACATCCGAATTGTCCAGTGTATGGGTCCCCTGTCCGCCACTGACCCAGGCCAGGTCATCGGTATTGCCAAAGGCATTGTTGGCCAGCGCACTGTCCTGGGGTGTGCGGGAGCCACCCAATCCGCCATAGTAACTATCGCGCTCGGTGTAGGAGGCCGAAGTGTAAAACTGGTAAAGGGAGGTATGGTCCTTGTTTTTTAGCTCATAGTCCAACCCCCCGATAAAGGTATCGTGATCCAGTTCTTCGGTAATATCGGTAAACTGAGGGGCCAGATCCAAGCGGTCTCCTCCCCGGCGGTATTCGCGAATGGCGTTGAGGTTCATTGAAATCCGGCTGCGATCCGAAGGCCTTAGAAAGGCCTTGGCCCCGATTGTTGTATTGCGGAGCTCCACGATTTCCGTAAACCCGTCATCGTTGGCATCGTAGGGATCCCGGTTGCGGTAGTTACCGTAAAGCGTAAAACCGCTTTTTAAATCATCGGCCACGCTGGACGAATTAAAGGTGAGTATTCGGTCGGGCTGCTGCCCGTCGATAAGGGCCATGGTTGTCCCGACTTCCCAGGTGTTGAGGATGGGGTCTTTTGTAATGATGTTGACGGTGCCGGCCACGGCGTTGGAACCGTAAAGGGCCGAACCGCCACTTCTCACAACTTCTACCCGTTCGATGATATTGCTTGGAATCTGTTCCAATCCATATACGCCGAGGAGGGAAGAAAAGACCGGTCGGCTGTTCAGCAGGACCTGGGTATAACTCCCATCCAGCCCATTGAGCCGAACCTGTGTAAACCCGCAGTTCTGGCAATTGGTTTCAACGCGTACCCCCGGGGCAAAACTCAGGCCATCGGCTACTGAAATGGACTGGGTGGCATTCAGGAGTCGGGGCCTTAAGGTAGAAACCACCACAGGCGTACTCTTTCGCTCCACCCGATTCCGGGTAGCGCTGATGACCACTTCATCCAGGCCCAGCGCATCCTCAATAAGTTCAAAATTGAGCGAGACGGACCCTCCGTCTGCCAAAATCTCTTTGGTTAGGGTCCGGTATCCCTGAGCGCGTACTGTAACCGTCCATTTTCCTGGAGGGGCGGGTAATTCATAGGTTCCTGTTCCATCGGCCAGTACACCTTTTACCCCATCTCCCAAAAAGACAGCGGCAAAAGGAACAGGGTTCCCCTGGTCAGTTACCTTTCCGGAAACCACAGACCCGGACTCCTGTGCCACAGCGACGGGGGGAAACCAAAAAAGTACAAAGAGCACCAATACGAACCTGAAACAGTACATTTTTGTTATATGAAAATAAAATTTAGACAAATCTAAAAATATGTTTTTGTAAATAAAAATGTAATTTTGAACTAAGAACCAAAGTCATGACCAGTTCTGAAGAAAACTATATCAAGGGGATCTTCCATTTAAGCCAGGGAGGGCAACATGCCATTACCACTTCCGCCCTGGCCGAAAAAATGGAAACCAAACCTTCTTCGGTCACCGATATGGTGAAGCGACTTTCGGAGAAAGGACTCTTGCACTACAAGAAATACCAGGGGGTTCGGCTCACGGAAAAAGGCACGGGACACGCCTTGAAGGTGATTCGCAAGCACCGGCTCTGGGAGGTTTTTTTAGTCGACAAACTCGACTTCGCCTGGGATCAGGTACACGAGGTGGCCGAACAACTCGAACATATCGAGAGTGAAATGCTCGTGGATCGGCTGGATGCCCTTTTGAATTTTCCTGAATTTGACCCACATGGGGATCCCATCCCGGATAAAGAAGGTCGGTTTAAAACACGGGAAAAGAAGTTGCTCAGTACTATGCCTGCCATGAGCAAGGGTACCTGTGTGGGAGTCAAAGATTCTTCTTCACAGTTCCTGAAATTCCTGGACAAACACCATATTGAACTGGGAAAAACGATTGAAGTTTTAGAAAAAGAAAGCTTTGACCGCTCGATGCATATACAGATCGGGAAGCGGAAATTGCAGATATCACACCAGATTGCCTCCAACCTTTACGTAAAACCACAACCAGAATGATGCAAACGGTTATAGAGTATTTCGAAACCATCAGCCCGATACGGGCGGCATTATACGCTACCCTGTTTACCTGGGCCCTGACCGCAGCCGGGGCGGGACTCGTATTTTTCTTTAAAACCATGAATCGGGCCGTCCTCGATGGTATGCTCGGGTTCACCGGGGGCGTAATGGTCGCGGCCAGTTTCTGGAGCCTCCTGGCGCCGGGGATTGAGATGAGCCCTGGGGAAGGATTCCAGAAAGTGATTCCTGCGGCGGTCGGGTTTCTTTTAGGCGCCCTTTTTATTTTTGGCCTGGACAAGGTGCTTCCCCACCTGCATATTAACTTCAAGGAAAGCGAGGGGATCGCAACACCCTGGAGGCGGACCACGTTGCTCACCCTGGCCATAACCTTGCATAACATCCCGGAAGGCCTGGCGGTAGGCGTTCTCTTTGGGGGGGTAGCCGCGGGATTTGAAGGGGCTTCCATAGGTGCCGCGGTAGCCCTTGCCCTGGGAATCGGGTTGCAAAATTTCCCCGAGGGATTTGCCGTAGCCATGCCGCTGAGGCGTTTTGGACTCAGCCGGAGGAAAAGCTTTATGTACGGGCAGGCTTCTGCCATAGTAGAACCATTAGCCGGTGTACTGGGTGCCTGGGCCGTATTGACCTTTCAGCCCATCCTTCCCTACGCCCTCTCCTTTGCGGCCGGGGCCATGATTTTCGTGGTGGTTGAAGAAGTCATCCCTGAAACCCAGCAGGATAAATACACCGACATTGCCACGATGGGCTTTATCCTGGGTTTTATCATTATGATGGCCCTGGATGTAGGTCTTAGCTAAACTTGTGAGGGACTTTTCAGTCGCTTTTCTGCCTACTGGGGTTGACTCCAGGGAGGTACGACACCATTGGAACGGGCATAGGCGATCAATTGGCCTTTATGTTCCCCAGTGTGTTCCAATACCACCAGGAGGGCCGAAAGGCGGTTCATCTTTGCGAATCCCAGATCTACCTCTTCATTGAGGCTGCCCGGGTCTATATTCATCATTTTTTCCCGTACAAAGGCCGTGGATTGGTTATAGGCCTTGAGAATGTTTTCCCGCCCGGTTATGGTTTCCATGGTCATAATGTCTACGCCTTCCGGGGGTGGAAAACCGAGTTTCATCGCCAGGTAGTAATTTGAAGCGGCTACGTGCAAAATGGTTTCCCCAGTGGAGCGAATACCCGGAGCAGGCCTCCAGTCCATTTGAGAATCGTCAAAGGCATTGGCTAAAGCCACAATCTGCCCCTGGGCCATTTGCAACAAACCGTCAATGCTTTTTTGCGTCATGTCGTCCTGGGCATTTCCGGCCAGGCCCGCACACAGGAGTATCAGGAATCCGATTTTTTTCATGAGAGTTGATTTTGGTTATTAAAGTTGTTGAAGGGGAATTCTTTAAAGATACTCATAATCCCCCGGATCCGAGGATATTGAATTCCGAAAGATTTACAGCATCGTTATATCCCATGTATTTGCCACTTCGCCAAATGCACTTCCGATTATGTATCTTTAGTTCTTAAATCAAACAGACGCCCTATGAGAAGAATAAGCACCCTGGTTTTCACCCTCCTCGTTTTCCTGATTGGAAACACCGCGCTTGGACAGAAAAAACACTTTGAGTACCTCGATGTTTTTGACTTGCAGTACGCTTCAGATCCACAGATCCGACCTCAGGGGGACTGGATTGTGTACAGGCGTATGCGCTTCGATATCCTGGAAGACCGTGACCAGGGCAATCTCTGGATGATTCGTACCGACGGGACCGGTCATCAGAAAATGACATCCCGGGAAGTTTCGGAAAGCAGTCCAACCTGGTCGCCCGACGGGCAGCGCCTGGCCTTTGTAAGCGCTACGGACGAGGGCTCTGAAATCTACCTCTACTGGCTGGACTCCGGAAAGTTTGCCCGTCTGACACAGCTTCCGGCGAGTCCGGGATCTCTGAGTTGGTCCCCCGATGGGAAACAGTTGGCCTTTACCATGAACGTACCTGAAAAAGCGCCTGTTATTGTAAGCCTTCCCCCCAAACCTAAAAATGCAAAATGGGCAGGGTCGCCCCGAATTACAGACCGGGTTTACCACGAAGCCGACGGGCGGGGCTATATCCCCCCGGGCTTTAGTCACCTGTTTGTCGTGCCTTCAGAAGGGGGCGCAGCCCGGCAGGTAAGTTCCGGAAATTACAATCACAGGGGGCCTATTGCGTGGTCATCGGACGGGACATCACTTTATTTCACAGGTAACCGAACCGAGGATTGGGAATATGATTTTCGCAACAGTGAAATCTACCGACTCACTCTAAACTCAGGCGCCATTGAAGCCCTTACGGATAGTCCCGGGCCGGACAGGGGACTGGCAATTTCCCCGGATGGCCAATACATCGCATATACAGGCTACACCGACCGGACCCAGGCCCATCAAACCTCGGAACTCCGACTGATGAATGCAGACGGGTCGGGAAAACGTACCCTCACCACTGACCTGGACCGCAGCGTAAGCGGCCTGGCCTGGGATGCCAAAAGCAAAGGGGTCTATTTTTCCTATGACGACAAGGGCAATACCAAAATCGGGTACGTACCCCTTTCCGGAGATGTTCAAAAGCGCGCGGATAACGTGGGAGGGACTTCAATCGGCCGACCTTACGGGGGAGGCAGTTTTAGTGTAAGCGCCGACGGCACCCTCGCCTATACCTTTACCCGTCCGGAGTTTCCTTCAGATATCGCGGTCGTGGGGCCAAAGTCTAAAGCCCCAAAGCGCATCACGGAGCTCAATCGCGGATTGCTGGATCAAAGGAAACTGGGCGAAGTAGAGGAAATCTGGTATACCTCTACGGTTGATGGTCGGGAAATTCAGGGGTGGATCGTCTATCCGCCGGATTACAATGCCAATAAAAAGTATCCCCTACTGGTTGAAAATCACGGCGGGCCTATTTTGAATTACGGAGATCGGTTTACGGCTGAAATCCAGTTGTACGCCTCGGCCGGATATATTGTTTTCTATCCGAACCCCAGGGGGAGCACGAGCTATGGAGAAGAGTTTGCCAACCTCTTGTACAACAATTATCCGGGAGATGACTACCAGGATGTTATGGATGGGGTAGATGCCTGTATTGCCAAGGGTATTGCTCATG
>CAZEQO010000004.1:38243-40800 GCA_964514365.1 uncultured Robiginitalea sp.
AGTTGCCAAACCCGTGATGAACTGGATCAGTAAAACCCTGGTGGCCGATAATTACTTCGGATACGCCAACAGCCGGTATCCCGGCCAGCCCTGGGAAAACTTCGAGGGATACTGGAAATTTTCACCCCTTTCCCTGGTGGGCAATATCACCACCCCAACCATGGTACTGGTGGGAATGAATGACCTCAGAACGCCGCCTAGCGAAGCCAAGCAGCTCTATCACGCCCTGAAATTACGCAAGATTGAAACGGTTCTGGTTGAAATTCCCGAGGCCAGTCATGGAATTGCCAACCGGCCGAGCAACCTGATCAGTAAAGTGGCCCACACCCTGGCGTGGATGGATAAGTACCGAACTTCAACGCCCGAATAATGACCCGACCCAGGCGGCATTGGTTGCTGAACCTCCTGATTGTGGTATCCCTGATACTTTGCCTGCTGGCCTTCGCTGCGCACTCCCGCACCTGGAAGCGGATACAGGCAGACCGGGTACAACTGCTTACCGGCTTTTATTACACGGAGATACCCTATGATGAAATTGACAGCCTTTCCTGGAAAGAACAGCTGCCACAGTTGGAGCGGGATCACGGATTTTCATTTTGGGCCAATGAAAAAGGACGATTCCAGGACTCGCTTTTCCCCGGGCGACCTGTCTATATTTTCGTCGATGACCTCAGGCATCCCAAACTTAAAGTTGCTTATCGGGACTCCTTAATCCTCTATTTAAATTTTGCGGACTCTGTCGAAACCCATTTGATGTACGAACACCTTCTTCTAAAAACACAAGGGGCGGAAGGCAGGAGTGAATGAATATCTATTTTTGGGAAATAGTTAGCAATAGGCCAGTTAAGAATCCGTTAGCTTTGATACTAAGAGCGTTAGTATATGAAATCACTACTTTTTTGGGGAATACTAAGTCTTCCTTTTTTTCTTTCCGCCCAGACGGCGAATCTGGAGGTACAGGTACATGATGTTTCCTCCTCTGAGGGGGACATCCTGATTGCTCTATATACGGAAGAAGAGACATTTTTAAAGTTTGAGCACGTTTATCGTACGCATACATCACCCGCCTCAGAAGGTATGACACGTATACTCATTCCCGATCTTCCCCTTGGGCACTATGCCCTGGCCATATTCCACGACGAGAATGGAAATGAAAAACTGGACACCAACTTTATCGGGATTCCCAAAGAACCCCTTGGTTTTTCAAATGCCAAATTAAAAACATTCGGACCTCCGGGATTTAAGGAATGCCTTGTAGATCTCCAGGAGGATACTACGATTGAAATCACACTGGAATAATCGCCAGACGTCAGATTGTGAGGGGGTTTAATAGTTTGAAAGGCAGCAAAATAGCCACGGGGTACAAGGATCATCATCAAATATCCCCGGGTGTCTTCAGGTGAAAAAGCACTTGGCACGTATTTCCTTTTCACGTATCTTATAGACAACCTTAAAACCAAAAAAGATGAACGCAGAAAACATTGCAAACACCCTGGTGGAGTGCTGCCGAAAAGGGGAATGGGAAAAAGCGTATCGGGATCTCTACAGCCCGGAAATCGTCAGTATTGAAACGGGGGATACCTCAGATATGGGGCATATTCAGGGTATGGACGGATTGAAAAAGAAAGGGGACTGGTGGGCTGAGACTTTTGACGTGCACAGTATCGAAGTTTCTGAGCCCACCGTTGCCGATAACTGGTTTAGTGTGCGTTTTGAAATGGATACTACCCACAAACCGTCTGGGCAGCGATCAAAGACTTCGGAAATTGCGGTTTACCAGGTCACGGACGGAAAAATTGTCCGGGAGCAGTTTTTCTACGATCAACCCTCTAAGTAGAACGCATGGATTAATCGTAAAATTAAGATTTAAGGGAATCTCAATTCCCTTTTTTCGTAGTGATTTCTATGACCCCATTGGCCCCTCTCGTCCCGTAATAGGAAGCGTTGGATCCGGTGAGCGCCCTCAAATTGGCCACATCCACGGCCTGTACTATGTTTTCAACCTCCCGGAATGAATTCCCGATGATCAGTCCATCCACGACATAAAGCGGATAAGGCGGAGTACCTGTGGTCGTATTCGAGTTTTTTATAAAAACGGGAACTCCGCCGCGCAGGGTTACCCCGGGCAATTTTTGAATTCGGTTGACCAAAGGTAAGACAGCTGCATTTTTATCGTCCAGGGAAGCTTCCAAATCCTTTTCGCCACCGGCTGCCGCGGGTTGCGAACTCCCGCAGGAGAGTAAAAACGAACCTGCAAAGAGTAGGAGGAGTATTTTTTTCATCATAACAGGGTAGCCAATTTCTTTAGCTGATTTTTTAGCATGATTCAAATCTTTCAGCAAACCTTCTGAACCAGGTACAGTAGGTACACCTGCTTTGATCATAGTCGATTTGGCTTGTGATTTATCTCCCATACCATCGATCATCTCAGGCGAAGCACCAATAAACTTGATGCCGTGCTCATCGCAAATTTTTGAAAACTTTGCGTTTTCCGAAAGGAAGCCATAACCAGGGTGAATGGCATCTGCGTTGGTAATTTCAGCCGCAGCCATTATGT
>CAZEQO010000005.1:0-18366 GCA_964514365.1 uncultured Robiginitalea sp.
TTTTTCAAAAACCGCATACGACGAAAAGGGACTCCGGAAGGAATAGACAAAGACGAGATAACGGCGAATTTCGATATGCTGGTCTTTGGAAAAGAGGAAGAAAAACTCAGCTATAGCCTGGCCAACTGTTGCAATCCCATCCCCGGGGATCCTGTTTTTGGATTCGTCACGGTCAATGAGGGAATTAAAGTGCATAAGAAAGACTGTCCGAATGCCATATCGATGCAGTCCAAATACGCCTACCGCATTATCTCGGCTAAATGGATTGACTCCGCCCAGGAAGAATTCACCGCCGAAATCCGAATGAGTGGGATTGACAATCTGGGGCTGATTAATTCTATAACCGATATCATTTCCGACGAGATGCACGTCAATATGCGGAATATCAACTTCAGTACCGATGGAGGCACTTTTACAGGTCGCATCAAACTGGTTGTCAAGAACAAAGGCATCCTGAAAAAGGTATTGGAAAACTTAAAACAAATAAACGGAATCGATAAAGTCGCTCGAATTTAATCGGGTTTTGACCCTTAAATTCGCAGGGAGAATCCCGTCCTTTTCCCTTTTTTAAACGTACTTTTGTAAGCAGTTGCAAGGAAATCTTCATGAATCGGAAAGATCAGGAAATCGTTAAAAATGTGTTCACCTCCTTCCTGGAGGAAAACGGGCATCGCAAGACTCCCGAGCGCTATGCGATTTTACAGGAAATATACAACAACGACGACCATTTTGATATTGAATCGCTGTATATCAAGATGAAAAATAAGAACTACAGGGTCAGCAGGGCTACCTTGTACAATACCATTGAATTACTCCTGGATTGCAAGCTGGTTCGAAAACACCAGTTTGGGAAGAATCAGGCCCAATACGAAAAGTCCTATTTTGACCGCCAACACGATCATGTCATCCTGACGGATACCGGGGAAGTAGTAGAGTTTTGCGATCCCAGAATTGAATCGATCAAGAAGACCATCGAAGAGGTTTTTGATATTGAAATTAACAACCACTCCCTTTACTTTTACGGGACACGTAAAAAGAAGGAAGAAGTCACAGAATAACCCCACCATATCATGCGCGTAGATTTGCTGCTCGGGCTCCAATGGGGAGACGAGGGAAAAGGAAAGATTGTTGATGTTTTAACCCGGGATTACGACATTATTGCCCGTTTTCAGGGAGGACCAAATGCAGGGCACACCCTCGAGTTCGATGGAATTAAACACGTACTCCATACCATCCCCTCGGGTATCTTTCACAAGAATGCCATCAACATCGTAGGTAATGGAGTAGTCATTGACCCTGTGATCTTCGACAAGGAACTGGAAAAACTGGAAAGTTTTAACATCGATATCCAGAAGAAGCTCTTACTCTCCAGAAAGGCCCATATAATCCTGCCTACGCACCGGTTGCTGGACGCGGCCTCCGAGGCTGCCAAGGGAAAGGCAAAGATCGGAAGCACCCTCAAAGGTATCGGGCCGGCGTATATGGACAAAACCGGCCGTAACGGACTCAGGTTAGGGGATTTGGAATTGCCGGACTGGAAAGACAAATACAATGCCCTGGCCGAAAAACATCAGGCCATGATCCATTTCTACGATGTGGATATTCAGTACGACTTGCAGGAACTGGAAGCGGAATTTTTTACAGCAGTGGAACGCCTGAAGACCCTTCAATTTATCGATAGTGAAGAATACTTATATCAGGCATTGAAGTCCGGTAAAAAAGTGCTGGCCGAAGGAGCGCAGGGGTCACTGCTAGATATTGATTTTGGCACTTATCCTTTTGTGACTTCCTCGAATACCACAGCGGCCGGAGCCTGCACAGGTTTGGGCATCGCCCCGGGAAGTATACAGGAAGTTTACGGTATATTTAAGGCGTACACCACCCGGGTGGGTAGTGGCCCCTTCCCCACGGAACTCTTTGACGCCGACGGGGAAACACTCGGCAGGGTCGGCAATGAATTCGGAGCGACTACCGGAAGACCCCGGCGCTGCGGATGGCTTGATTTAGTAGCCCTGAAATACGCTGTTCGTATCAATGGGGTAACCCAGCTAATGATGATGAAGGCAGACGTACTAAGTGGTTTTGAAACCCTTAAAGTATGTACCGCCTATCACTATCAGGGAAAACCGATCGAACACCTTCCGTATTCCACCGAAGCCCCACTCCTGACCCCGGTTTACAAAGAAATGCCCGGATGGAAAGAAGACCTGACCGGAATGACAGAAGCTTCCGAGCTGCCTGAAGCGCTCATGTCGTACATCCACTTTCTGGAAGAGGAACTCGAGGTCCCTGTACGAATTGTTTCGGTGGGCCCTGACAGGAAACAGACCATACTGCGCTAAAATGTTATTTTTGTAGAAACCCCACAGGTGAAATCCCTCCTCCTCTTTCTCGGAATCTGTATCCTGACTTCGGGACTTTGGGGTCAACAGGACGCAGGGTCCGGGACTAAAATCACCATTGTCTACGGAGGGAGTTTTACAAAAGATGAGGCTTTAAAACCCGGGGCTTCTATTTTCTCAAAAGACAACCGACAGGTTCAATTTGAACATCAGGGGGCAGACCTCTGGTGCGATTACGCCCTGCTTTACCAAAAGGAAAACCGCCTGGAAGCCATCGGAAATGTACGCCTCAAACAAGGCGATTCCGTACTGATGACCGGGGGGTATATAGAGTATGACGGCAACGCCAAACTGGCCAAGGCCTACGAGAATGTGCGCCTGACCAATAGTAGTATGACCCTTACTACGGACACCCTCTATTTTGACAGGGAGCGGCAGGAATCCTACTACCGGGATTATGGAAAAATCGTAGATTCCGCCAATGTGTTGACCAGCCGGGTCGGTCGGTACTACATGATCTCAAAAAAATATCAATTCCAGGACAGCGTACTGATCACAAACCCGGAGTACGTCATGGAGTCGAGCCGGCTGGATTACTACACCACTTCCAAAAATGCCTATATGTATGGCCCTTCAACAATTACCGGGGAAACATATCAGCTGTATTGTGAACGCGGATTCTACGACACCACCGCAGAGCAGGGTTACGGGATTAAGAATACAGAGATTCAGTACAGCAACCGCATCATAGAAGGTGACAGCGTTTATTTTGACAAAATCCGGGAATTTGCCTCCGCTACGAACAATATAAAAGTTACTGATACCATCAATAAGGGCATAATACGCGCCCACTACGCAGAGGTACACCGCGCCAAAGATTCCCTTTTTGCTACCCGGCGCGCTGTCTCGGTGAGCATGATGGAGCAAGACTCCCTCTATATGCACGGGGATACCCTGATGGTTACGGGTGGTCCGGAGGCGAGAATTCTCAGGGCCTTCCGAAATGCGAAATTTTATAAAACCGATATGAGCGGGAAGTGTGACAGCATACATTTCGATGAGCGTTCCGGACTTACCCAATTGATCCACAGGCCCGTACTCTGGAACCTTGAAAACCAAATGACCGGTGACAGTATCCATCTGATAAGCGATATGGAAACCGATAAACTGGACTCCCTGAAAGTACTTGAAAATGCCTTTATCATTTCTGAAGATACGGTAGGACAGCGCGGATTTAACCAGGCTAAGGGCAAAGACCTCTTTGGCAAGTTTATTGAAAACGAGCTGAAACTAGTAGATCTCGTTAAAAACACGGAAGTCATTTACTATATGTACGACGATGACGGCAACCTTATAGGCATTAATAAAACCAAGTGTAGTAAGATCCGGCTGAAACTTGAAAAGAGCGATATCGAGGATATCACTTTTATTACCAATCCGGACGGGGATATTACTCCGGAAAAAGATTTTCCGCCGGATAGTCGAAAACTCGAAGGATTTATATGGAGGGGCGATGAGCGGATTCGAAGTCCCGAGGAGATTTTTGACGCAGACGACAACAATCTCGTATTACCGGTTATCCGGGGAATTACGGAACCAATTGACAAAGAAAATCCCGGGGAGGAGCAGGAGGAGGATTTGAAGCAAGACCCTTCTTCAAAGGACTTGAAAACATCGAAAACCTCAGGTTCCGGTAAAGCAAGTGGGACGTGAGTACTTCCAGAGACAGCACATCAGATTTTCGGGCCTATCAGAGCCAAACCACCCCCCACCCCCTGGGCCTCGAGGTTTCACATGCCTCAGGGAGCTATATTTACGACGTCCGGGGAAAGGCTTATCTGGATTTTGTAGCCGGGGTCTCCGCAGTTTCTCTCGGACATAGCCATCCGGAAGTAGTCGCTGCCGTCAAACAACAGGCAGAAAAGTACATGCATGTGATGGTCTACGGGGAATTCATTCAAGGCCCGGCCCTCGAACTCTGTATGGCATTAGCAAAGGTGCTACCCGATCCCCTTCAAACCACCTATCTTGTAAACTCGGGTACCGAGGCTATGGAAGGGGCTATCAAACTGGCGCGAAGGGTTACCGGCAGATCCGAACTCATCGCGGCGCGAAACGCCTATCACGGCAATACCATGGGGAGCTTGAGCCTGACGGATTTTGAGGCCAGAAAGGCACCTTTTAGGCCTTTACTCCCGGATATTCGCCATATCGAATTCAACAAGGCCGAAGCGCTTAAAGCCATTAGTTCCAAAACCGCTGCGGTTATCCTTGAGACCATACAGGGTGGAGCCGGCTTTATCCTCCCTGAAGGAGACTACCTCCGACAGGTCCGCCGGCGCTGTGACGAAATGGGAACGCTGTTAATTCTCGACGAGATTCAACCCGGGTTCGGAAGAACAGGAACCCTGTTCGCCTTTGAACAGTTCAACTGTGTCCCGGACATTCTGGTCATGGGCAAGGGGATGGCTTCCGGACTGCCCATCGGGGCTTTTACCGCCTCCAGGGCCCATATGGATACCCTTCAGGACCCCAAATTGGGCCATATCACAACCTTCGGGGGGAATCCCGTCATAGCTGCGGGCGCCCTGGCTACCCTGAAGGTCCTCCAAGAAACGAATATCATAGCCGATACCCTTAAAAAGGAAGCCCTGATTCGAAGTCATCTGGTTCACCCGGCAATCTCTGAGATACGCGGGAGGGGGTTGATGCTGGCTCTGATTATGGAGTCGGCTGAGATGGCCGATTACCTCGTCCTCGAGGCTCAGAAAGAAGGATTGCTGCTTTTCTGGCTGCTTTTTGAACCCCGGGCGGTACGCATTAGCCCTCCGTTAACCCTGAGCGAAGCAGAAATCAAACAGGGCTGCAGCCTTATTTTACGGGTACTCCGGCGATACGACCATAGTGGTGTTAACTAATTTGTTGATAAGAAAGCACCGGGAAAGCCTTCATAACTGCCTAAAAAAAATATTTTTAGATCCATACAACCAGTATCCAAGACGTCATGTATGGCACTAGACTCCAGTGAACAACCGGGTCCTCCGATTACAAAATTTGAATCCATGCTCAAGACAGATGATGTCTATTTCTTCGATGCAGAGGATTTCGAAGAAATCATACATCATTACCTGAATCATGGAAAGGTATCCCTGGCTAAAAAGGCCATAAAGATGGGATTGCAACAGCATCCGAATTCCCTTGATATTCGCCTGCTGGATGTTGAAGTGATGGTTTTTGAAAACGAATTTGAAGATGCAGAGCAGGTGCTGGATCAATTACAGCTCCTCGCGCCCAACAATGAGGAAATTTTTGTACAACGGGCGAACATTCAATCGAAACAGGACAACCACCTGGGTGCCATCACCCTGCTGCACAAAGCCCTGGAATTGACTGATGAGGTCACGGATCTGTATTCACTCCTGGGGATGGAATACCTCTTTATCGATGATTACACCATGGCCCGGAAGTGTTTTATTCAGTGCCTGGAAGCCGATCCTGAGGATTATGCCTCCCTTTACAACACGATTTACTGTTACGAATTCCTCGATGAGCACGATGGCGCTATTCGCTACCTGAACACGTATCTGGACACCAATCCCTATTGCCAAATTGCGTGGCATCAGTTGGGGAAGCAGTATTATGCCGTAAAAATGTATCCGGAAGCCCTTGCTGCTTTTGATTTTGCCATAATTTCGGATGACAGTTTTCTGGGGGCGTATTTCGAAAAAGGAAGGGTTCTGGAAAAACTGGGACGGTATGAGGAGGCCATAGAGAATTACAATACGACGACAGAACTGGAAGATCCCACCTCCCACGCCTACCTGCGCATCGGAAAGTGTTATGAGCGGCTTAACCGGCCTGAAAAAGCCCGGTACTACTTCTACCTCACTGTGCACGATGATCCCCTTCTCGATAAGGGATGGCTCGCTATCACCGACCACTACCTGAAAAAAAAGGATTACCAGAAAGCGCAGGAATATATCGATAAGGCCCTGAGCATTGACGGAGAGAATGCCATCTACTGGAAACGCTCCGGAATTATACACAAAGCCCTTAAACAGGTGCACGAAGCCGACTTTGCCTTCAAACAGGCTACAGAGCTGGGGAATTACGAAGAAGACACCTGGTTGCTGTGGGCTGAAATCCTCTGTGACTCCAATGAATTCGAAACCGCTGCAGTGGTGTTGCAGCAAGGCAGTGAATTCCATCCGGAATCCGCTCGGATACAGTACCAGCTGGCAGGGGTATACCTGTGTCTCCAAGCCCTCGAGAAAGGGAAAAGCACCTTGAAAAAAGCCCTGAAAGAAGACCCTGAAAAATACTCCTATTTCGAAAACAGATTTCCTGAAATCTCGGGATCTGTATGGGTGCAGCGCCTCATTCGGGAATCGCGGAAAGCTTCCAAATAAAAAGGCTATTTTTGCTTTTTCTCCTGCTATGGAAGGACGTAGTCCAATTCAATATCTATGGGTAGTTCTAAAAGGAATGGCCATGGGCGCAGCCGATGTGGTACCCGGGGTTTCAGGGGGTACCATAGCCTTCATCTCCGGAATTTATGAAGAGCTTATTCGCTCGATTAACAATATCCGCCCGTCGCTGATCGGGGTTTGGAAAAAAGATGGTTTTGCCGCCTTTTGGCGTGAGCTTAATGGCGGTTTTCTGCTCGCATTGCTCACTGGAGTAGCCATTAGCGTATTCTCACTGGCCAGGGGCATTAGCTGGTTGCTTACCCACCAACCCGTTTTGCTCTGGTCCTTTTTTTTTGGCCTTGTCCTTGCCAGTGTTTTCTATGTGGCCAGGTCCATCGATCGGTGGAAACTCAATATTATTGTAATGGGTATTTTGGGCGCCCTTGTCGCCTATGCAATTGTTTCACTGCCCATTTCCCAGGGGGATTCCGGAGTGCTCTTTCTCTTTCTTTCAGGGGCCCTTGCCATCTGTGCCATGATACTTCCGGGTATCTCGGGAGCTTTTATTCTGGTACTCCTCGGTTCCTATAAGACGATATTGGATGCTGTGCATGAGCGGGATCTCAAAATTATTGCAATCGTTGGGGCCGGGGCCATCGTAGGCTTGTTGAGCTTTGCACGACTTTTAAAATGGATGTTTTCCCGCTTTAAAAATGCCACCCTCGCATTACTCACAGGTTTTATTATTGGTTCCCTTCCCAAAATCTGGCCGTGGAAGATCGTTCGCGAAACCCAGGTTTTTGACGATAAAGAAATCATTGTGTCCGAAACCGTCGTTGCCCCGTGGAATTATCCTGAAGAACCGCAATGGTTAGCTGCCCTGGTGCTGGCTATCGGGGGATTTTGCCTTATTTTTATTCTCGAGCGACTGGCGTCAAAAAAGATGACCTAAACCGATGAGTGAAACCAGGACTTTTGGGGATAAAATCCTATTGTTTATAAAGGGTTTAGCCATGGGGGCCGCCAATAAGGTGCCCGGAGTTTCCGGTGGAATCGTGGCCTTTGTGGTAGGCTTCTATGAAGAGTTTATTTACTCCCTCCAGCGCATCAACCTTACCGCAATTAAGCTTCTGCTCAACGGACGGTTCAAGAGTTTTTACCAGTATGTAAATGGCTCCTTTCTCTTCATCCTAATCCTGGGGATGCTCTTTAGTTATTTCAGTGTTTCAAAAATACTGGATTACTTTTTGGAGCGTCGCGAACTTTTCGTGTGGTCCCTCTTTTTTGGTATGATCATCGGATCTATCTATTTTATTTCCAAAGAATTCGAAGATTGGAACAAAAAAACCATAGTGGCCGGTATCCTGGGACTCATCGTTGGCATCTCCATCAGTTTCCTCAGCCCCGCACGTGAAAACGACAATTTATGGTTTATCTTTTTTTGTGGGATCATCAGTGTGTCGGGAATGACGCTTCCGGGCCTTTCCGGTTCATTTATCCTGATCCTTTTGGGAAATTACGTCCTGCTCCTTGTAGACTCAGTGAATGCGCTTTACGACACCCTGGCTGAATTTGTGGTGGGGGACTTTAGTGTTTTCAACAATGAGGAAAGAAAAAGAACACTATTGATCCTTTCTGTTTTTACGGCGGGTTCAGCCATAGGATTGGTCACCCTGTCCCATATTCTGGGGTACGTGCTCAAATATTTTAAGAGCATTACCACAGCGGTTATTATTGGCTTTATTACGGGTTCTCTCGGGGTGGTCTGGCCCTGGAAAAAAACTATTTACATGCTGGATGAAACGGGGAATCAGGTACTGGACTCCAATGGCGATGGAATAATCGTGAATTACAACAGGTTTCTCCCCGATCCAGGAAATCCCGAAACCTGGTGGGCCGTTGTTCATATACTCCTTGGGATTGTCCTGTTGGTCGCACTGGAATGGTACGGTAAATATCGGTTGAAAGATGCGTAGGTTCGGTCTTGTTGGCAGGGATATCTCGTATTCCTTTTCTCCCGGATACTTCAAATCCAAATTCGACGCCCTCGGCCTGTCAGACTGTTCCTATGAAATTTTTGACCTCCCTGAAATTGACAAACTTCCGGAAATCCTCTCAGGAAATGACCTTTCCGGTCTTAATGTAACCATCCCTTACAAAACTGCAGTTTGTCCCTATCTGGACGAACTGGACGATAATGCCGCAGAGATCGGAGCGGTCAATACCATCCGTTTTACAAAAACCGGCCTTAAGGGATACAATACGGATGTTACAGGGTTTGTGAATTCTTTGAAGCCCCTGCTGCTTCCCTCCGATAAGGCCGCACTCATTTTAGGAACAGGGGGCGCGGCACAAGCTCTAGCCTTTGGGTTGACCGAACTCGGGATTGAGTATCGCTTTGTTTCCAGGTCGCCGGTGGGAGGAAACCTCATGTACGAAGAACTCGACAGTACCGCACTGAAAAGCTTTCAAATCCTTATCAATTCAACGCCCCTGGGCACATATCCGGAGGTACATGCGGCTCCGCCTATCCCTTATGGATTATTAACCCGGAACCACTTGCTTTACGATCTGATTTACAATCCGGAGCTCACCACATTTCTGAAAGGTGGCCAAAAGGCCGGGGCGCGAATCAAGAACGGCCTGGAAATGCTTCATATACAGGCTGAAGCATCCTGGGAAATATGGAACCGGGAAGAGGGGATTTAATTCGTAGCGGGATTCCTGAAAAAAGAATTGAGATACTTTTTGTGGTCAGGCCACATGTTAGTATCTTGGAAAAGGAGATCGACGTATTCCGAAAATAGACGACAATGCCCGAAGCGGATAAACAAGAACTGCAGGAAGAACTTGCAGGGGGGACAGACCAAACAGAGTCTGAGAAGAACCAGGCAAACAGCACACCTGAAGAAAAACCTACCAAACCCATAGGAGAAAAGAGACCGGTTCCGGACTCCGAACCTGGTGTGGATCAGGGAAGGGACGCGGAATTGGAAGGTCCTTTAAAAACGGATAAAACTCCTGGGGTGGCGGCAACACTTCAGGCAGGCGAAACCGCGGAGCCTGGGAACGAAAACCCAAAGACTTCAGCACCCGAAACTCCAAAAGGTGAAACCCCCAAAGACAAAGGCCGATCGCAAAAAGTAGAAACTCCCGACCCAGGATCTGGAGCCGGTGCTGCAGAAGTTCCGGAAAGTACAGGTCAAAATAAAACGGAGGCAATTCAGGATCCCAGGCCTGAGGAAGTGGCGAATGAAGTCGGGCAGGGCGCAGCCCAAACAAAACCCGAAAAAACTCCGGAAACGGCAACAGAAACCGTTACCCCGCATACCGATGAAAAACCAGAAGTCCCGGAGACCGTAAAACCATCAGAAAAACAAGAGGGTTCCGAAGAAACTCCGGAGGCAGAAGATTCAGATGAGAGCGAAGACTCTGATGGGGATATCGACAAAACAATAGCCGAAGATGCTGAAGACACCGAAAATCAGCGCAGGCACCAGATTCCCTTTTTGGATTATCATTCCCTTTCTATGGAAAATCTGGTTGGGGAATTGCAACGCCTGATGCGATCTGAAAAAGTGCAGTCCATACGCCGCCATGTTGAGGCCATTCGCAAAGAGTTTAACCTGAAATTTCAGGAGTTTATTGAAGAGAAAAAAGAAGAGTTTATCAGTCGTGGTGGAGAGGCTTCTGATTTTAGCTATAATTCGGTAACCAAACGGCAGTTTAACGAACTGTATTCGGAATATCGGGATCAGCGCAGTCAGTACTACAAAAACCTGGAGAAACAATTAACACAAAACCTGGAAGAGCGACTCGCTATAATTGACCAGCTTAAGGCCCTGGTCAATGTGGAGGAAAATATGAACTCCACCTACAAGAGTTTTAAAGAGCTTCAGGAGCGGTGGAAAAAGGCCGGCCCTGTGCCGCGCACCCAGTATAACGATGTTTGGCGTACCTACCAACATCACCTGGAAATATTTTACGATTTTCTCTCCCTGAACCGGGAACTGAGGGATCTGGATTTTAAACACAACCTCGGGGAAAAAGAAAAATTGAGTCAGAGGGCCGAAGCCCTGCTGGAGGAACCGGATATCAATAAAGCTTTTCGGGAGTTGCAAATCCTCCATAAAATCTGGAAAGAAGATATTGGACCTGTCGGCAAAGAACACCGTGAAGCTATCTGGGAAAGGTTCAGTGAAGCTACCCGGAAAATGCACGATCGCAGACAAGCCTATTTCCAGGAACTGGATAAGCAATACCAGGGCAATCTGGAAGAAAAACAAAAGATCATTGCACGGATTGAAGAAGTGAGTTCCACCGTTGCCAAAAATCACAAAGGCATACAGAAACAAATCCGGGAAATCGAAACGCTCCGGGATCAGTTTTTCAAGGCAGGTAAGGTTCCTCAAAAGGACAATGAAGCAACTTGGAGTGCATTCAAAGCCGCTGTTCGCAAATTTAATCGCAGTAAAAATGCGTTTTACAAAAACCTCAAAAAAGAACAACACCTTAATCTGGACCGGAAAAAAAGCCTTCTTGAGCGCGCCATAGCCTTAAAGGACAGTGAGGACTGGGATACTGTCACGCCTGAGATGAAAAAAATTCAAAGGGAGTGGAAAGAAATTGGGCACGTTCCCCGGAAACATTCGGATGCGATATGGAAAGAGTTCAAAGCAGCCTGCAATCACTACTTCGACCGCCTGCACAGCAAAAAAAACAGTGCCTTTGACCAGGAAAAAAAGAATCTGAAACTCAAACTGACTGTACTCGACGAGTTAAAAGGTTTTGAATTGACGGGGAAACGCGAAGAAGACCTGAACACTATCAAAGACTTCGTAAAAAAATGGAAGGAGATTGGGCATGTCCCCAGGAACAAGATGCACATCACCTCGAAATTCAATAAAATCCTGGATGCCTTATTCCGCAAACTGAATGTGGGGTCACAGGAAGCTGAAATTCTCAAATACGGGGATCGGATCGCCGATCTGGCCAAAGAAGAAGATTCCTATGCCATAGAACAGGAACGGCAGTTTATCCGTAAAAAAATTGAGGAGGTAAAGGGGGAAATTCGTCAACTGGAGAATAACCTCAACTTTTTTTCAGAACCTTCTGAAGATAATCCGCTGGTGAAGGAAGTTTTGGTAAATCTGGAAAAGAAGAAAAAAGGCCTGGAAAATTGGAAGGCAAAAATGAAAAAACTGAATATTCTCAGAAATAACCTCAATAGTGAAGCTGCAAATACCGAGGCCCCGGAAGCCTCAGAGGATGATACCGTATCCTGAAAAACAGATTATTTTACCCCAGTCTCCGGTTCGCCATACAGGTCAAAATCGGATGCCCCTGTAATTCGCAATTCAGCAAACTCTCCAAGGCGCAGGTAGTATTTTGATGCGTCAATAAGCACTTCATTGTCAACATCCGGAGAGTCGAACTCAGTGCGCCCGACAAAATACCCCCCCTCTACCCTGTCGATCATACAGCGGTAGACCTGGCCAATCCGCTTCTGGTTGGCTTCCCAGGAAATCTGAGACTGAATCTCCATTATTTCATTGGCCCGTTCTTGTTTGACGTCTTCTGGAACGGTGTCTTCCAGGTTATAGGCATGGGTTTGTTCTTCATGACTGTACGTAAAACACCCCAGTCTCTCAAAGCGCTGTTCCCTGACCCAATTCTTGAGGAGCTGAAAGTCAGCTTCGGTTTCACCCGGATACCCCACGATGAGCGTGGTGCGAATGGCAATTCCGGGGACCTGAGTGCGGAAAGCCTTCAGCAATGCATTGGTCTTCTCCATGGTCGTCCCCCGTCTCATACTTTTAAGGATCGGATCCGCAATATGCTGCAACGGAATATCGATATAGTTACAGACTTTGGGTTCGTTGCGCATTACTTCCAGGACATCCATCGGAAAACCGGTAGGGAAGGCGTAATGAAGGCGAATCCAGTCTATACCCTCTACTTTACAAAGCTCCTGAAGCAATTCAGCCAAAGCCCTTTTTTTATAGATATCAAGACCGTAATAGGTCAGGTCCTGAGCTATGAGTATCAGCTCCCTGACACCCTTTGCTGCAAGGGATTTCGCCTGTTCCATTAATGCTTCAATGGGTGTGCTTCGGTGCTTACCCCGCATCAGGGGTATGGCGCAAAATGAGCACGGACGGTCACATCCCTCTGCAATTTTCAGATAGGCGTAGTTCGAAGGTGTTGTTGTCAGGCGTTCTCCGACAAGTTCGTGTTTATAATCTGCTCCCAGTGCTTTCAAGAGTCTGGGGAGGTCCTGTGTCCCAAAATAAGCATCCACATTGGGGATCTCTTTTTCGAGGTCCGGCTTGTACCGTTCGCTTAGACAGCCGGTTACAAAAACCTTATCCACCCGGCCCGCTTCCTTTTCGCGTACTTGCTCCAGAATGGTGTTGACGCTTTCTTCCTTGGCATTCGCAATAAAACCACAGGTATTTATAACCACAATATTGCCGTCACCTTCATGGACCACTTCTTTTTCATTGGCCCGTAACTGTCCCATGAGTACTTCAGAGTCATAGAGGTTCTTGGAACAGCCCAGGGTGATGACGTTAATGCGGTTTTTAGCGCGAGTTTTAGTTCTCATACCACTTTATTGGGCGCAAAAATACGATATACCTGAGTTTTGTCGAGTTTTTACAAGGAAATATACCTTTTTTACGTTCTGTTTCTATGGAAAGGTTTTGCATAGCACGGGTTACACGCTTGCGCATCCCTATAGGACTGGCTTGTCTAAGCCTGATCCTTGTGACATGTTCTAAATCGGAAGTAACCACAGGCTACCCCGATTCCAAAGATCCACCCACAATTCCTCAGAACCTGTATTACCCGCCTCTGCAGGCGGATGGGCAGTGGGAGACTGCATCTGTGGAAAGTCTGGGATGGGATGAGGAATTGGCGACTTCCCTGCTTTCCTATCTCGAAGCTGAAAGTACGCAGGCCTTTATCATCCTGAAAGACGGCAAAATTGTGATGGAATCTTATTTCGGGGACTTTACGGAGTCCAGTCTGTGGTATTGGGCTTCAGCCGGAAAAACCCTGACCGCTTTTACCGTTGGAATTGCACAGGCAGAGGGGAAATTAAGGCTGGAAGATCCGACAGCCGAATATCTCGGCGGAGGCTGGACTACGGCACCCCCTGAAAAGGAGCAAAAGATTCGGATTGCAGACCAGTTAAGGATGACGACCGGATTGGATGAAAATATTTTTGAATGTACACTTCCAAATTGTTTGCAATTCAAAGCCGACCCGGGTACGCGGTGGGCCTATCACAATGGTCCCTATACCTTACTTCAAAATGTAGTCGCCGAAGCAGTTTCTGAAGAATTCAACCTCTATTTTAACAGGGTACTCCGGAATCGGATCGGTATGGATGGTTTTTGGCTGGCACAGGGTGAAGGCAATAATATTTACTACAGTTCAGCGCGTTCGATGGCGCGTTTTGGCCTACTGGTACTCTCCAAAGGCGTTTGGGATTCTGAAGTCATCCTCGAAGATCCTGCCTACACTGCAGACATGCTCAGTACGTCTCAGTCCATGAACAAGGCCTATGGCTACCTGTGGTGGCTTAATGGCAAGGATCGGTATATGGCCCCCGGTAGCCAGGTCGTATTCTCCGGGTCACTGATACCTTCAGCACCCGCGGATCTCATTGCAGGCTTGGGCAAAAACGATCAGAAACTCTATGTAGTGCCCTCCCAAAACCTTGTGGTGATCCGGATGGGAAACGATGCCGGGGACGCCCTGGTCGGACCTTCCAGCTTTGACAATGCCTTATGGCAGCGCCTTTCGGAAATGATGGGGCTTTAGAAGACTTACAGTGTTAATCACTCATATCCCGCAGGGGCCTTCCTTACAGGTTGCAAGGCTTCATAGGCATAGGCAATTTGGAAAGCCAGCGGAACTTGAAATCCTCGCACAATTATGGTCAGTCCCACAGGCTCCCCGCTCTCCCGATATCCCATGGGAACAGTAATGGCAGGGTTCTGAGCAGTGGCGGCAAACCCCGCATGTCGATTGTTGATAGAGAGAATTCCGTCGAGTTGATGCGCTTCCCAGGGTTCGTCAAAAAATTGACGTCCCCCATCCAAAAGCCCCTTTCGGATTTTCAGAAATTCTTCATCTGAAGTTTCGTCGGCCAGAATTCCTTCAAGCCGCTCCTGCCCATAGGGCATTCTCAAGCCAGGATCCTGCTGATTAAACGCAACGACATCTTCCACAGAGCGCACGGTTACCGCAAGGGTGTCGAGAATCTGAGTGCTTAAATATTCGGGCAGTGCACTTTTCATATCGAGATTCAGTAAGGTCAGAAAGCCTTCCTGTTCCACTTCCGGATCCTTAAACTCAATAATTTTGGCCCCGGCATTCTTCAGGTTTATGGCTGTCTGACGATACAAAGAATCCGAATCCATAAGGGATTTAAAAACCCCCAAACGCAGTCCGCCTATGGCATTCGGTGTAGGTTTCTCATACCAGTTATCACCCCAGTTCACATTAAAGGCAGCCGGGTCTAAAACATCATATCCCAGCAGGGCGTCCATGAGTATGGCTGCGTCGGTAACGGTCCGCGCCATTGGGCCGGGTGTATCCAGGGTTCCCGAAATGGGAACAATCCCATTGCGGCTCAACATACCGACCTTTGGCTTTAAACCTACGATGGAATTCTGACTCGAAGGCGAAAGGATAGACCCTGAGGTTTCCGTCCCCACGGCACCCATGGCATAACCGGCAGCCATAGCCGTCCCGCTTCCTGAACTCGAGCCCCCGGTTTCAAATGTCCTTCGGCCATAAGGATTCAGGGTTTGTCCTCCGAAAGCGCTATACCCTACGGGGCACCCACTGCACATATAATAGGCCCATTCACTGAGGTTCACCTTCCCCAGAATCAAAGCCCCCTTCTCCCTGAGCTGCTTCACGATATAAGCATCCCCGGTTTTGTTGTCCTGTAGTGCGATGGCTCCGGCCGTAGTGTGCATCCCTTCGGTGTTGATATTATCTTTTAGCAGTACAGGCATCCCGAAGATGGGATGGCGGGAAGACCCGGGATCTGCCTTTAGGGCGGAATCCCGCCTTTTTGCCTCTTCGATCACATCGAGATTCAAAGCGATCACTGTATTAAGCGTCGTAGCATTGTCGAGTTCATATTTATAAATCCTATAAAGAAAGAACCGGGTAAGGTCTTCATATGAAAACGCATTGCTTTGTATGGCCTCTTGGACTTCTGGAATGGTCTTTCCCAGCACCATGGGTTTTAGGCGCTCGTACTCGGCTTCAGCGAGTTTCTGAACCTCCGGGTAAAGCGGTAAAAAAACTTCATTCTTATCCAAAACCCTGGACTGTATGAGCTTATAACGCATACGCTCCACCGGATGGTCTGCGTTTGCTGCGATCTCCTCAGTTTCATCATAACGGTTCCAGAGGGCTCCTTCAACAGCTTCAACCTCCACTTCAGGCTTCGCTTCAGGAAGGGCACTTTCCGGGGCGGCTTCTTCCACAGGGGCCGTTTCTGAATTCCCAGAAAACTGTTTACAGGCGGAAAAGGAGAGCAAGACCAGGAGGATCCCCAGTATACGGCTTGGTAAAAGTGTCTTCATTCTTTTATTAATTTGGTTCATTTTTAAATGTTTTGTCGGTTCATTCGTACAAATTCATCCTTCCCCTCCTGGGCTGCAATGAATTCTGGCCGATCAAACAAAAAACAGTGGCAGGAAAATCCTCATGCATTGATATTGAAGAAAGAATCTACAAATTCAAACTTATTGAATACCTGTAGATCTTCGATTCCCTCCCCTACACCAATATACTTCACCGGAACCTGGAACTGATCTGAAATACCAATAACGACTCCGCCCTTGGCTGTTCCATCGAGCTTAGTTACCGCCAGGGAAGTGACCTCTGTGGCCTTTGTAAACTGGCGGGCCTGCTCAAAAGCATTTTGGCCTGTAGAGCCATCCAGTACAAGCAGGACGTCGTGGGGGGCATCCGGGATTACCTTTTGCATGACCCGCTTGATTTTGGTCAGCTCATTCATCAGGTTGACCTTGTTGTGCAATCGGCCGGCAGTATCTATCAAAACCACATCGGCCCCCTGGCTCACCGCCGCACTCAGGCTGTCAAATGCCACAGATGCGGGATCACTACCCATATTTTGTTTGATCAAGGGTACGCCAACGCGATCTGCCCAAATCTGCAATTGATCAATAGCCGCGGCCCTGAAAGTATCGGCTGCGCCGAGCACTACTTTCTTTCCCTGTTTTTGAAACTGATACGCCAGTTTGCCTATAGTGGTGGTTTTACCAACACCATTAACCCCCACTACCATAATTACATAAGGCCCGTCAGATTTCGGGACCTCAAATTCAGTAGCGTTCCCGGTATGCGTCTCAGAGAGCAATCCGGCAATCTCTTCTCTGAGAATGCGGTCTAACTCCTCCGTGCCTACATATTTATCCTTTGAAACACGTTCCTCAATCCGCCCGATAATCTTGAGGGTCGTTTCTACCCCCACGTCGGAGGTGACCAGGATTTCCTCCAGTTCATCCAGGACTTCGTCATCAACCCTGGACTTACCCACAACGGCTTTGCTGAGCTTATTGAAAAAACTGGTTTTAGTCTTTTCAAGTCCTTTGTCCAGACTCTCCTTCTTCTCGGATGAAAATAACTTTTTAAACAAACTCATATATCTGGGACTATACGTTTCAAAGATAGCATTTTATAAGGTTCAGGGGGTACTGTGAAGCGAAGTAGTACTCCAGGCAACAGGTAAAAAAAAAGCCGCTTTCCAGAAGAAAGCGGCTCGACTACTATTTGAATCGGCGTTCCCTATTTACTGGAAAGCCACTCGTTTACCATTTCAGGGGGCATAACGGATTCCACAAAGGTATACGCACCTGATTTTTCAGATTTCACCATTTTTATAGCCTTTGTCAAACGCTTTGAAGAAGACTGAAGTGTTGCTACTGTTTTCTTTGCCATGATCCTTTACTTTATCTCTTTATGCACTGTCATCCGCTTGAGGATGGGGTTATATTTCTTGATCTCCAAACGGTCGGGAGAGTTTTTCTTATTCTTGGTGGTAATATACCGGGAAGTTCCGGCCATACCAGATTCTTTATGCTCTGTGCATTCCAGTATTACCTGTACTCTGTTGCCTTTTTTTGCCATGGTGCTATTACTTTAGCAAGTTACTTGATGAGCATTCCTTTTGCTTTCGCCTCCTTAAGTACTGCAGAAATCCCCTTTTTGTTAATCGCTTTCAGGGCACGCGTGGAAACTCTGAGCGTAACCCATCGATCCTCTTCAGGAATATAGAAACGCTTCTTAGAGAGATTTACATCAAATCGCCTCCTTGTTTTATTGATCGAAAACGAGACGTTGTTTCCAAACATCGCCTTTTTACCTGTAATTTCGCAGACTTTTGACATTTCGCTCTGGTTACTTGGTTCAAAACAGGGTGCAAATTTACAGCATTTTTATTGTACCCCCAAACTTCTTTTTCAGAATTTTAGGATTTCCCGTTGCACCAATTCCATGGCCTTGTGAACCGATTTTTGCACAATCCGCTCCCGGTGGTTTCCCATCGTAAATTCCATGGC
>CAZEQO010000005.1:18394-40146 GCA_964514365.1 uncultured Robiginitalea sp.
GGTTGTTTCCGGACTCGAAATACCAATAAAAACCCGGCCGACGGGTGAATCTGAGTCTCCTTTATCAGGGCCGGCATTCCCCGTGGTGGCAATACCGATATCCGCCTTTAAAAGGGAACGCACCTGCCGGGCCATAGCGCAGGCGACCTGTTCACTGACCACGGAGTGGACCCGGATCAGCTCCTCGGGAACATGCAGCACTCCCGTTTTGACCTCAGTGGCGTAACTGACAATGCTCCCCTTAAAGTAGGAAGAGCTCCCGGGGACGGATGTAAGCTGACTCGCAATACGCCCCCCGGTAAAACTCTCAGCGGTTGCCAGAGTCATTCCACGATCATTAAAGGATTTAAGCAATGTCACTTCGAGAGCTTCCCCATCCTCTTCACCGAAGAGGATGTCGGAAATCCGGGATTTCAAACTTTCTGTCAGGGTGTGGAGTTCCTGTTCTAAACTGACCAAATCCGCACCCTTGGTCGAGAGTCGTAAACGCACCCGGCCCAGATTCGGAAGGTAAGCCAACTTAATATGCGGGGGCAAAGCATCCTCCCAGTCGACGATGCGATCTGCAATAGCACTCTCTCCCAGGCCATAAGTGATAAGGGTGCGCTGCAACAACACCGGACGTTTAAAAGATGAAAGGATTCGGGGTTTTAACTGATCCAGAAAAAGGCGCTTCATTTCAAATGGTACCCCTGGCAGGGAAACGAAAACGGCTTTTGACCCTTTCATCCACATACCCGGCGCGGTCCCGTACTTATTGTGCAGGACAACTGCCCGGGAAGGTAATAGGGCTTGTTGTCGATTTAAGTCTGAAATCGGAGTTGAAATGTAGGTGCTGAAAAGGTGCTCAATATGCCTGAGCACCTCCCGGTTCTCTACCAGTTGGTCCCCAAAATACTCACAGAGTACTTTTTTTGTAATGTCATCGCGGGTAGGGCCCAGACCACCTGTAATAATGACCAGGTCCACTCTCGATTCAGCTTCCTTCAGGGCTGTGAGAATATGTGTACGCTCATCCTGGACCGAGGAAATTTGAAAAACGGATATTCCTGTTTTATGTAGTTCCGACGCTAGAAAAGCCGAATTCGTATCGACGATTTGTCCGATGAGGATTTCATCGCCAATAGTGATAATTTCCGCTCTCATCAGAGGTCGAAATCCTTCTTTAACTCTGTAACTGCCTGGTCTATATTCTTTTTGAGGCGGCCAAAACGCGCCCGTATACCTTCCAGGTCTTCCTCATTTTTACCCATGGTTTCCATCTCCAGGGCCAGAACCCGTGTCGACTCCATTTCCAAAAGATCTACATTGGGTTTGAGTTTGTGGGAAAGTTGATAGATCTGTGCGAAATCCCCGGTTTCCACTGCTGCCTCAAGGGAGTTTAGGTCCTCAGGAACTTCCTCCAGAAAAACACCAACAACCGAATTGATGAAATCTGAATCTCCCTCTGCCATTTCCTTAATCTTGTTCATTCCGTAAATCATATCACCTTACATTTAAAGAAAACATAGTTTGTCCTTCCAGCTTCCCTGAAAGGTAATCATTCGAAACAACCTTTCCCACCCCGGCCGGAGTACCTGTAAACAGGATATCTCCTTTTTTGAGTGTGAAGAAGGTAGAAGCATAGGCAATCAACTGGTCAGTGTTCCACAACATATGGGCCGTATTCCCCTGCTGCACTACTTCCCCATTCTTCTCCAGCGTAAAATTCAGGTTCCCAAGGTCAGCAAATTGGTCTTTGGAAACCCATTTCCCAATCACTGCAGCCCCATCAAAGCCCTTAGCCTTTTCCCAGGGCAACCCCTTTGCCTTTAATTTATCCTGAAGGTCCCGGGCTGTAAAATCGATGCCGAGGGATACCTCGTTGTAATACCGCGGGGCAAATGCCTCACTGATGTGTTTTCCGACTTTTACAATTCTGACAAGCAACTCCACCTCATAGTGAATGTTGTCCGAAAATTCCGGAATATAAAAATCCTGCTCCCTGGGAAGGATGGCCGAATCCGGTTTGATAAAAAGGACCGGGGACTCCGGGCGATTGTTTTTGAGTTCTTCGATATGTTCCGCATAATTGCGGCCGGCACAAATGAGTTTCATCTCGATAAAATTAGCAATCCCGTAAAGATTCGGGGGTTACTTTTTTGAATTCAGGACACCGAGTCGGATCTGGGTGAGCACCTTTTTCGTGTATCTTGGAAAATCAGCATTGAGCAACCATCCGAAATACCCGGGTTCGGCTTCGAGTACCTCCGTAACTTTTTTGCCCTTGTGTTTGCCGAAACCAAAAACGGGTATTCCCGATTTATCCTTTCGAATAAACCCGGCAAAATCGACGAACTCTGAATGGGTTGAAAAGGCCGCAAGTGATTTTACATCATTCTCAAGCTCCGGATAGCGTTCCAACTGTGCCAAAAGTACCTCGTAGGTCGCCTGGGTATCTGCTACAGCACTATGCGCATCAGTAAGGTTTTTCCCACAATAAAACGTATAAGCCGCCCCGAGGGTTCGCTTTTCCATTTTGTGAAAAATGGTCTGAACATCTACGGCGACAGTATTTTTCATATCGAAATCCAGTTCCGCCCGGAGAAGTTCTTCCGCCAAAAGGGGAATATCAAAACGGTTGGAGTTAAAACCGGCAAGATCACACCCCTGAATAATCTGTTGGATCTCCCTTGAGCGCTCCTTAAAGGTCGGTTCTGTCGCCACTTGTTCGTCGGTAATACCATGAATGGCGGTAACCTCTGCCGGTATGGGCATTTCAGGATTAATCAACCAACTTTTACTCTCGGTATTCCCGTTCGGATACACTTTTAGAATAGCCATCTCCACAATGCGATCGGTGGCTACATTGGTTCCCGTAGTCTCTAAATCAAAAAAACAGATCGGCCGGTTTAAATTCAATTTCATATCCGGTTTGGATTAATGCGTGAAGATCAAATCTCCCGGTTGACGTCCCAGGCTTCGAGGTAATCGGCTACCGACTTTACAAACATCCCGCCCAGGGCCCCGTTGACTACGCGGTGGTCATAACTGTGTGAAAGGAACATCTTGGAACGAATACCGATAAAATCACCCGATGGAGTCTCGATTACAGACGGAATTTTTCGAATCGCCCCCAAAGCCAGGATGCCTACCTGGGGCTGGTTGATAATGGGGGTTCCAAAAACACTTCCGAAAGTACCTACATTCGTGACGGTGTAGGTCCCATCCTGGATTTCATCCGGCTTGAGTGCATTGTTTCTCGAGCGATTCGCCAGGTCGTTCACGGCTTTGGCCATTCCCACCAAATTCAGCTGATCCGCATTCTTAATGACGGGTACAATCAGGTTGCCGTCACCTAAAGCGGCCGCCATCCCCAGATTAATATTCTTTCTTTTGACAATGGTATCTCCGTCTACCGCGATATTCATCATCGGATACTTTTTAAGGGCAATGGCCACGGCCTCCATAAAAATGGGTGTAAAGGTCAGTTTTTCGCCCTCCCTTTTCTGAAAAGCGTCCTTTACCTTATCCCGCCATTCGACGACACGCGTAACATCTACCTCCACAAAACTCTGAACGTGAGCGGAAGTGGCCACACTATCCGTCATATGTTTGGCAATCAACTTGCCCATTCGGGTCATCGGAATTTTCTCATCTCCTTTTCCCCCGGGCAGGGGTGTTTTTTGTGCAGGAGGTTCAGTAGGGCTTTTGTCCCGGGCCATGTTTTGGGCCGCAGAGGATTGCACTACAGGCTCAGCAGCACTCGTAGCCGGGGCGGCACCTTGTTTACGCCCTTCGATATACTGGCGCATGTCTTCCTTAGTGAGGCGGCCTCCGACGCCTGTACCCGGTATGGCGTCCAGTTCCTCCTGTCCAATCCCTTCTTCTTTGGCCATGTTTCGAACCAGGGGCGAGTAAAAACGCTCCGAATCTTCGGTATTCGCCGGAATAGAAGTTGGCGAAGCTGTTTCCCTGGCACTCACAACAGTCTGGACAACCTCGGGAACGGCTTTTTCCGGTGACGGGGTTTCCGATACAGGCTGTGTGGCCGAAGTTTCTGCAGACGCGGCAGCCTCTCCGGCCATCTCTATGATAGCGACGGTCTGACCTACTTTAATAACGTCGTCAACCTCAAAACACTTCTCCAGGAGCACTCCATCAACCTCACTGGGCACTTCGGAATCCACCTTATCTGTTGCTATTTCAAACACGGCTTCATCAGCTTCTATGGAATCTCCAACTTCCTTCAACCAGGAGGTGAGCGTGGCTTCTGCTACACTCTCCCCCATCTGCGGTAATTTCAATTCAAATTTTGACATATTCGTGCCCGGACACCTTTATTAATGGTAATTTTTGCAAAAATAATAAAATTACCGCCATTTTATTGATAAATTTTCTACACTTCACCCCTTTAAAGACCCTTCAAATGGAATTCGCTGTACAATCGAACGGCCGAGGGTAACTTCATCGGCGTACTCCAGTTCATCACCGACCGGAATACCCCGCGCTATCGTGGAAAGGGTCACCGGGAGGCCTTCGAGTTGTCTGAAGATATAGAAATTTGTGGTATCGCCCTCCATGGTGGCACTCAGGGCAAAAATCAATTCTTTTACATCTCCCCGCTTTACCTTGGTCACCAGGGACTCTATGGTGAGGTCGTGCGGACCCATCCCTTCCATAGGGGAGATCTTACCCCCCAGTACGTGGTATAATCCCCGGTAATGCCCCGTATTCTCTATAGCCATGACATCCCGGATATCCTCGACAACACAGATCAACGACCGGTCCCTCTTGCTGCTACTGCATATTTCACAACACTCTGAATCAGAAATATTGTGGCATTCGCGGCACTGTCGAATCCCGCTTCGGAATTCCTGAAGTGCCTCGACAAGCGATTCGGTTTGCCCTTCAGGTTGGCGAAGCAGATGCAGTACGAGCCTTAAGGCCGTTCGCTTTCCGATCCCCGGCAGGTAAGCCATTTCAGTGACGGCCTTCTCCAGCAATTTAGATGACATTTCCACAACTGCAAAACTACGTATCTATTTTAAGTTTTGTACTTTGGCTCCAAAATAAAATACCCCCGAAAGGACTGCCCACGGGCAGAAAACTCTTTCGGCTTCCACGTCCTGCCAGCCGCTATGACTCCTACGCATATCCTACTGCTTATAGGTTCTTACTTCCTCCTGCTATTGCTTATTTCCTATTTCACGGGGAAAAATGATTCCAATGAAGACTTTTTCAGGGCGGGAAAATCCGCTCCGTGGTTTTTAGTGGCCTTTGGGATGATTGGGGCTTCCCTGTCCGGCGTCACTTTTATCTCGGTACCGGGAAGTGTACAGGCTACCTCTTTCTCGTATATGCAGGTCGTTTTTGGATACCTGGCAGGTTATTTTGTAATCGCCTTTGTACTGTTGCCTATTTATTACCGTATGAATGTGACCTCTATCTACGAGTATCTCGAGGAGCGTTTTGGTTGGCACAGTTATAAACTCGGGGCACTGTCATTTTTTATTTCGAGGGTGCTGGGCGCCTCGTTCAGACTCTTCCTGGTCGCCATTGTCCTTCAGCAGTTTGTTTTCGATGCCTGGGGGGTTCCGTTTGAGCTTACCGTAGTGCTCTCCATTGTCCTGATCTGGGTTTATACCTTCAGGGGTGGGATTAAAACAATCGTTTGGACCGATACCCTTCAGACCCTCTTTATGCTTTGTTCGGTAGGTCTTTCCATATACTTTATCAACCAGAAACTCGACTGGGGATTTATGGATTTCCTGAGTTCCGAAGAATTAAAGCAGTACAGTAAACTATGGTTTACCGGGGATTGGGCAGACCGGAACCACCTGCTCAAATCGTTCCTGGGAGGGATGTTTATCACCATATGCATGACGGGCCTTGACCAGGATATGATGCAAAAGAACCTCACCTGCAAGAGTCTTGCCGATGCCCGGAAAAACATGATCTCTTTTAGTCTGGTCCTGGTGGTTGTAAATTTCGTTTTCCTCCTTTTAGGCGCTTTATTATTCATCTATTCCGATGCCTTTGAAATCGGAGTCCCCCAAATGGACGGCAGCAGCAGAACAGACCTCCTCTTCCCTGAAATTGCACTGAACAGCGGCCTGGGCATGGCCGTTGCGATAACCTTTCTGCTCGGGCTGATTGCAGCAGCTTACAGCAGTGCAGATAGCGCCCTTACCTCTCTGACGACTTCTTTTTGTATAGATTTCCTGGGAATGGACCGGCGGTCCGAGGAAGGTAAAAAAACCCTTCGGAAGCAGACGCATATTGGGATGAGCCTGCTGCTTATCGCAGTGGTGATCCTCTTTAAATACGTTCTCGATCGCAATGTAATTGACGGACTGCTCACTGTCGCGACGTATACCTATGGCCCGCTACTCGGGTTATTTTCATTCGGAATTCTAACTACGTACACCCTAAAGGACAAATATGTATGGGTGGTTGCCTCAGGGGTTATTCTGACCGTTGTTTGTCTGGCCAACCTGCCGGATTCCTGGCTCGGCGGATATCAGATTGGGTATGAACTCCTCCCCCTCAATGGCCTGTTAACCTTTTTTGGCCTATGGCTTATTCGGGCACCCAAACCTCAAGGGGAATCCGGCAAATAAGTGCGCATAGACAACATCACCAGGGTACAGGCTACCTCAACTTCTATTCCCGCTGCCTCGAGGAGGCTATAGAATTCGGGATTCTCTGTTCCGGGATTAAAAATCACCCGGATCGGATCCAACTGTATAATTTTATCGTAATAGTCCCGTTGGCGGCTTGGGCGCATATAAAGCGTAACCGTGTGGACGGCTTCCATCCCCGTGAGCGACGTTTGAATGCGCACTCCTTTCACCCTTCCCTCCCGCAGCCCGAAAGCCAGGGTGGGTAACCCCGCATCTACCAATCGCTCTATAGCGATATAGCTGTACCGGCTCGGATTCGAAGACGCGCCAAAAACAAGGGTCTTTTCCATCAGGTGTTAAATACTGTTAAGTGGTGTAACGATCCACTATTCCATTCGTCTTTAAGTCATGGCAGGAATAAAATATCATTGACCAGGCCATGTTCTTTAGTTAATGGTTAGTGTTTAGTAGGGCCAGTTAATGATTGAAACCCCGTCCCATTCCAATACTGGGGATTGGCGGGGTTTCTTATTTCTTAACCTGCATGGCAAAAACGGCGTTGAGCCCTTTTAATTTGTAGGGTTCAAATTGTCCTTATCCTATAAAAACAGGCGGTCTGCATGTACATTGGTTGGTTGTACCTGGAATGGCCGTTTAAGAGAACCCTGATCCTCGTGATCGGGGTTTTCTGTTTTTTTAGTATCTCGTCAGCCGCAAGACTGAACCCGGACATCGGCTACCCGGCCCTGAATACACTACCATCTAATAATCACACTTCCCCAGGTAAAACCACTACCAAAGGCGGCCAGGACCACGAGGTCTCCATCTTTGATCTTTCCTTCTTCCCAGGCCTCCGTGAGCGCAATCGGAATACTCGCGGCTGTGGTATTGCCATAACGCATGATATTATTGTACACCTGATCGTCGGAAAGTCCGAATTTCTTTTGAATAAATTGAGAAATCCGCAGATTCGCCTGATGCGGGATGAGCATATCAATATCAGAGGGCTGTAAATGGTTTTTGGCCAGGCCCTCCATAATAACCTCACTGAAACGCACCACGGCATTTTTAAACACAAACTGCCCGTTCATATAGGGGTAATACGAAGTATCCTCGGGATCGTTGTCTTTAAGGATGTCGAGGACCCATCTTTTTCCCATCCCCGGAGCGATCAGGGAGAGCTCTTCGGCATGCTCACCTTCACTGTGCAAATGTGAAGAGAGTATACCCTTCTCAGGATTTTCTTCACGGGTCAGGACAGCTGCGCCGGCGCCGTCCCCAAAAATCACGGAAACTCCCCTGCCCCTAGTGGTCATATCCAGGCCCTTGGAATGCAGTTCTGATCCGATTACCAGGACGTTTTTATACATTCCCGTCTTGATATACTGGTCGGCCAGCGAAATTCCGTAAACAAAGCCCGAGCACTGGTTTCGCACGTCCACGGCACCTACTGTCCGAAGGCCCAAATCTCGCTGTACTAAAACGCCCGGGCCCGGAAAGTAATAATCGGGACTCAGGGTGGCAAATACGATAAAATCGATCTCGTCCTTATCTATTCCGGATCGCTCTATAGCTATACGGGCAGCCTTAACCCCCATAGTGGTCGTTGTATCTTCATCACCTTCTACATAGCGTCTTTCCACAATCCCGGTACGCTCCTGAATCCATTCATCACTGGTTTCTATAACCTTGGCAAGATCGTCGTTCGTAACCACATTCTCCGGCACGTAAAACCCCAGTCCGGCTATCTTTGAATTGTACATAATGTGTCGTTTGAGTTTGAGAAATAAATCTCTTTTAAAAGGAATCTAATTGGATTTTAAATGTACCCATATTTATGAAGTTGGCCTAAAAAGTACAACGAAAGTTTAGCATACGAGACATGTCTCACTTTTCACTGATTCGAAAAAATAGGGTATCTTGAGAGGGTAATTCATATCCATATTAAACGCAAAGCAGATTCTATGAAAAATTGGACGATTTGGTGTTTTTTGGCGTGTGTACTCTCGATTCAGGCCCAGGAACAACTCACCTACCAGACACCTCCGGCAGAAATCCTCAAATTGGCAGAAGCGCCTTTAGCACCCCGTGTACTGATCACCGATAGCGGATCCTATATGATGCTTTTGTTTCGAAGCCCCTATAAGACCATTGGTGAGCTATCGGAGACCGAAATGCGACTGGCCGGTTTACGCATCAACCCGGTGACCAATATTGGCAGCCGTACCAATTACTACAACAACCTGCAGCTCAAAACCCCTCAAGAATTGGAATCCAGGCAGGTTTCGGGCCTCCCTGAGAATCCGAGGCTGGCTAATTTCTCCCTGTCCCCGGACGAGGAAATACTGGCTATGACACATACAGCAGATACCGGGGCCGAATTGTGGATGGTCGATTTGTCGGAGGCCCGGGCATTCAGGCTTACTGGGCCCGTGCTCAATGCCAATATGGGGGATGTGATTAACTGGTTTAAAGACAGTCAGTCGGTACTGATAAAAACACTTCCCGAAGACCGTAAAAGGCTGATCGATAGGCAGGAGACCATACCTGCGGGGCCGACAATAGCCACGAATGATGGCAAAAAAGCTCAGAATCGAACCTACCAGGATCTTATCAAAAATCCGGATGATGCCTTTAATTTCGAACAGTTAGCCCGGTCCGAGCTTAAAAAAGTAAGTGTTACAGGAGAAATAGCAACATGGATGGGCCCGGCCCTTTATCGCAATATCAGTTTTTCCCCGGATGGGAATTACATCATGGCAGTCACTGCTGAAAAGCCGTTTTCATACCTCGTACCCTATTACAGATTCCCATCGAAGACACAGATTTATTCCCAGACCGGTGATTTGGTACGCACCCTATTGGAGGTGCCGTTGATTGAAGATCTCCCCAAGGGGTTTATGGCGGAGCGCACCGGTATGAGGGATATCTCCTGGCGCCGTGATAAACCAGCTACGCTCGTTTACGCAGAAGCTCTGGATGGAGGGGATCCGGCCGTGGACGTACCTTTCAGGGATGAAGTATTTTTGCTCGACGCCCCTTTCGAAGGGAAGGGCCGATCCGTACTTAAAACGATAAACCGATACAGGTACATCCTTTGGGGCACGGACCAGGTGGCTATTGCCACAGATATGTGGTGGGATACCCGGAATACAAAAACATACCTCTTTAATCCGTCAGACCCATCGTCCGATCCTGTGGTTTTATCGGACAGGAATTATCAGGACAGGTACAGCGATCCGGGCTCTTTCGCGACTACGAAAAACACCTTTAAGGAATCTGTTCTGGCATTGGACAAGAAAGGAAATGCCTATCTCCTGGGGGACGGATACACAGAAGACGGGCAGTTTCCCTTTGTCGACCAAATGAATTTAGAGACGCAGAAGAAGATGCGCCTGTACGAATCGAGGATCCCAGGTAAAATGGAAACCCTGCTGGAATACGACCCCTTCAAAGATCAGTTGTTGGTGCAGATCGAGTCGCCCACCGAGTACCCGAACTATTACTACAAAAGCCTTATAAAACGAAGAGGGCCTTCCCAGTTGACCCATTTTGAAAATCCGTTCAAGAGTATTCAGGATGTCCATAAGGAGGTGATCACCTATACCCGGGCGGACGGTCTTGAACTGAGTGGAACCCTCTACCTTCCGGTCGGATTTGATCGGGAATCTCCGGAAAAAAAACCGATGATTCTCTGGGCATATCCCAGGGAATTTAAAGATAAAAGCAGTGCCGCACAGAATACGCAGAATCCAAATGAATTTACCTACCCTTACTGGGGATCCCCTATTTACTGGGTCACCCGGGGGTATGTTGTCCTGGACGATGCCGCTTTTCCAATTATCGGCGAAGGAACCGAAGAACCCAATGACAGCTTTCGAACCCAATTGGTCGCCAATGCGCGTGCCGCCATAGACGCGGTTGACAAGATGGGGTATATAGACAGAACCCGCGTGGGGGTTGGCGGGCATAGCTACGGCGCTTTCATGGTTGCCAACTTGCTTTCCCATTCTGATTTGTTTGCAGCGGGGGTGGCGCGAAGTGGTGCCTACAACCGAACCCTGACCCCTTTCGGATTCCAGAGTGAGCAGCGAAACTATTGGGAGGCACCTGAGGTATACTACACCATGTCTCCTTTTATGCACGCGGAAAAAATGAAAACACCCTTACTGCTCATTCACGGGGAGGCAGACAACAATTCAGGGACCTATCCCATGCAAAGCGAGCGCTATTTCAATGCTTTAAAAGGACTTGGGGCACAGGTAAGGCTGGTTATGCTCCCCAAGGAAAGTCATGGTTACCGCGCCCGGGAGAGCATTTTCCATATGCTCTGGGAACAGGATCAATGGTTTGAAAAGTACCTTAAACCCGAGGGTACTGCAGCTACAGGAACTCGCTAAGCCTCCAGTGGTTCAGGGCTCAGGTACCGCTCATAGTCGTGAATGCGAACCTGGGCCTTAAGGTCATGAAGCAGGTTATAAAGGCCGAAAAAGGTCCTGTTGATATATAGAAAATGTCGGGAGCCCCGGTTTGCATTCATCTTGCGGATTTTAGGATCCGAAGAATACTGTTGGCTCAGGGCTCCGATTCGGTCCCAAAACTCAGTTGATGAAAAATCAAAAGTTTCCTCATTGAACGGGCGGGTAAACAGCTCCAGCATTTCCCGAAATAGCTTTTTAAAGAATATAAGTTCTTCCGGGCTGTCCTGGGCCGTGAGTATTTCGAGCTCAAAGAGTTTTTCGGTAAAAACCGCGTCGTCGCTAAAGGTCTCTTGTTTGGCTAACTCAAAATAAGGGGTATAAAAGCTTTCGGGGATTTCTTTGATACAACCAAAATCAATGGCGATTAGACTTCCGTCTTCACCGACCAGAAAATTCCCGGGATGGGGATCTGCATGTACCTGCCGCAGCTGATGTATTTGAAACATGTAGAAGTCCCACAGTACCTGACCCAGATGATTACCCGTTTGCGGATCAATATCCGTCTGGGTGTACTCTCCCAGGTGCTGTCCTTCCATCCAGTCCATGGTGAGGATCCGTTCACAGGACCACTCGGGGTAATAGGTGGGAAAACGAATGCCATCAAGGATTTCACAAGCCCGGGTGATGCCCTGACTCTGACGCAACTCCAGCAAATAGTCCGTTTCCTCTGTGAGCTTATCTTCGACCTCCTTGAAAAATTTCTCGGTGTCCTTTCCCTTGAGGTTGAACATTCGCATAGCCACCGGCCGCACCAGGGCAAGGTCGCTTCCAATACTGTCAGAAACCCCTGGGTATTGAATTTTTACGGCGAGTTGCTTTGAATCTTTGTTCGCCCGATGGACCTGCCCGATACTGGCTGCGTTCACGGATTCCGGGTCAAAATGATCAAAAAGAACCTCGGGATAACACCCAAAATACTTCTTAAACGTTTTACGCACCAATGGTCCGGAAAGGGGAGGGACTGAAAACTGAGCCAGTGAAAACCGCTCCACATAGGCACGTGGGAGCATATTCTTTTCCATACTCAACATTTGTGCGACTTTCAGGGCACTACCCTTGAGATCCTTGAGGCCGTCATAAACATCCTTCGCATTCTCCTCATCCAGACTATCGCGCTCTAATTCGGGATTGAGCAATTTCTTCCCGTAGTATTTCATGTAATTTCCGCCCACCTTCACCCCTGTCTGAACGAGCTTACCCGCCCGTTCTATCTTGGAGGTTGGAATTCTGTCAAGAGTATTCATAGTCCGTATTTTGGGATTCAGGCGAAGCGCTCCTTAAATAAAAATTTTCCGAAATCCAGTACGCGCTCCAGGGGTGTATTATCAAAGATGTCAAAAATCGTATTGACCGATTTTTCAATAGCCAAATCCGTTTTTTCAAACCCGGGGGAATCATCCTGAATCCAGAATTTCATTAAGAAGGCCAGTTGCAACCAGGCGCCTTCGGAGAATATTTCGGGATTGTGCCTGGTGATTTTTATGTTTTTTTCAGCATTGGCATCCTCAATGAGCTCCCGGGCAAACGTTTTTATCGACCTGCGTAACCCTTTGAGTTGGGCGAGTTGTTGCATGGGTTCAGCATTCTGTCCAAGCGCAAAGAGCACATAACTCCGGTTGAGCCCGAGAAGTTCAAAAAAGGTGAAATAGAAACTCAGCATGCGTTCCCTATTTCCATATCCGGCATAGGCCTTATCTTTCTCTAAAAGATTTTTGGTTTCCTCGAAAAAGAATATCCATACTTCCTTTTGAAGCGATTCCATAGAACCGAAGAGGGCATAAAAATCAGCTTCCTCTAAATTGTTTTCCCTGCAAAATTTAAAGACCGAGGCCGGGAAACGATCCCCTTCCAGGGATTGTGTCATATAGGCGGTAATCAGGCTTTTCTTTGTGGGCTTGGCCGGTTTCCTTTTAGCACTCATATATTAAATTTTTGTTTAATCAAATGTATTTTATTTTAAACAATAAGGGTGTTAATAAAGTGAGAAAATGCACAAAAAAAAGTGCGCCTTCAGTGGAAGACGCACTTTCAAACAACCTAACCAATTAATAAACAAACTGATTACAAAATCAATAAAGCTCTTTCATAGCAAATCTCTTTCGAATCATTGAACAAATATAACAATGTTTAATTACTTACTTTAATGTTTAAACAAAATCTTTTGTTAAATTTTACAGGCAAGTCATATTGACCCCCGTAAATGTCATTTTGTCACCCTTAGTCGTCTTGGTATTTTTTTTGATCTCAAGGAGAAAAACATTTTCATATGACTACAGGTAAAATCAATGTCTCGGTTGAAAATATATTTCCACTGATCAAAAAATTTCTTTACAGCGATCACGAAATTTTTCTTCGGGAACTCATATCCAATGCTACAGATGCCACCCTCAAGTTAAAACACCTTGTCTCCATAGGAGAGGCGAACGTAGAATTGGGCACTCCTATGATTGAAGTAAAAATCGATAAGGAAGGAAAAAAACTACACGTCATCGACCAGGGTATCGGAATGACAGAGGAAGAAGTTAAAAAGTACATTAATGAAGTGGCTTTTTCGGGAGCAGAAGAATTTCTGGATCAATACAAGGACGCTGGAAAAGATGCGGGTATTATAGGTCATTTTGGCCTTGGGTTTTACTCCTCATTTATGGTGGCGGACCGCGTGGATATTTTTACAAAGAGCTACAAGGACGTTCCCGGGGTGCATTGGAGTTGCGACGGGAGCCCAGAATTCACCATCGAACCTTCGGACCGGGAAACACGGGGTACGGAGATCGTACTCCATATCGCAGAGGATTCTACAGAGTTCCTGGAGGAAGCTCGGATTCGTGAACTCCTTCAGAAATACAATAAATTCATGCCCGTTCCCATTAAGTTTGGAATGCGCACTGAAACCCTTCCGAAACCGGAAGGCGCCAAAGAAGAAGATCCGGCACCTACCCGGGAGGTGGACGATATCATAAACAACCCCACCCCTGCCTGGACCAAAAAACCTTCCGATCTGAAAGATGAGGACTACAACGCCTTTTACAGGGAATTGTATCCCATGCAGTTCGAGGAGCCTTTGTTCCATATTCACCTCAATGTGGATTATCCGTTTAACCTCACCGGTATTCTGTATTTCCCAAAATTGAATCAGGACCTGGCGATGCAAAAGGATCGGATACAACTCTATCAAAACCAGGTATTTATAACAGACAACGTCGAAGGGATTGTTCCTGAATTCCTGACCATGCTGCGAGGAGTCATTGACTCTCCGGACATTCCTTTAAATGTCTCTCGTTCGTATTTACAGGCGGATGGGGCCGTTAAAAAGATTTCGTCCTACATCACCCGGAAGGTGGCCGATAAACTGAACTCCCTGTTCAAGGAGGACCGGGAGAATTTTGAAAAGAAATGGGACGACATCAAGATCGTAATAGAGTACGGAATGTTGTCAGAAGACAAGTTTTTCGAAAAAGCAGAGTCTTTCGCCCTTTACCCAACAGTAGACGGCACGTATTATACCTTTAGCGAACTACAGGAAAAAGTAAAGGACACCCAAACGGATAAGGACGATAAACTCGTTTTTCTCTATGCCTCAGACAAAGAAAGTCAGCATTCCTATATCGAAGCTGCCAAAGCCAAAGGGTATGAAGTGTTGATGATGGATAGTCCGATTGTAGCGCACCTCATGCAGAAGCTGGAAACCAGCAAGGAGAAGATTTCTTTTGCACGGGTAGATGCAGATCACCTGGACAAACTGATCCAAAAAGAAGAGACCCAGATTTCGAAGTTGTCCGACGAGGAAAAAGACAAATTGAAGGGACAGGTGGAAGAAGTACTGGGCGAGAAAAGCAGCTATATGGTTCAAATGGAAGCCATGGATAGCAATGCCTCTCCTTTTATGATTACGGAGCCGGAGTTTATGAGGCGCATGAAAGAAATGCAGCAAAGCGGTGGAGGCGGAATGTTCGGTATGGGAAATATGCCTGATATGTATAATCTGGTCGTTAATACGAATAACCCTCTTGTCGGAGAAATCCTAAATACAAAAACCAGTAAAAAGCGAAACCGCCTGATCAGTCAATGTCTGGATCTGGCGCGTTTATCCAAAGGATTGCTCAAAGGGGAAGAACTGACTTCATTTATAAACAGGAGTTACGACATGGTTAAATAATTTTGCTCACGGTAACCTTAAAATTAAAAACCGCTCCCAATGGGGGCGGTTTTTTTGGGTCCGGTCCCCGGGAATCCTTATTTTAGAGCGATGGAAACCCCGTGGCATCTCATATTTATGGCACTGTTATATATAATAGCCGGTTTACTCCATTTTTTCATCCCTGCTATGTATGAGCGTATTATTCCGCCGTGGATTCCGAAAAAAAAGACTGTTGTCTATCTCTCGGGTATACTTGAAATAGCTTTTGGAGCTGCGCTTTTCTTTCCAGAATTCAGAACTATGGGTCTCTATGGAATCATAGGTCTTCTCGTTCTCTTTCTTCCAGTCCACTTCTATATGCTCCGCGATAAAACTGCACGTATGGGCATCTCTTTGTGGATTCTTTATCTTCGATTACCCTTACAGGGTTTACTGATCTACTGGGCCTTTATTTATCTCTGATTATTTTCATCTGTCCAAAAATTTAGCAATGTCATTTATAGGAACGACTCAGATGTTGCTTCATCCAAAAGATGTGGAACAACCCAAAAATAGCGAAGGCCATAGTCCCGATTAGTGTTGTTTTTGAAAACTGAGGCAAGCGCAATCCCTCCCATTGAAAAACCTGCAACCATTGCATGCCTGTTATCGGATTGGTAGTGAACTGTTCAAAGAACGAGTTGGGAAGTAGCGCAATAATACAAAGACTCAAAATTCCCAGGGATATTCCTACCCATCCCCTTTTAGAAATCAATGGTTCTTTTGGGCTTAATGCAACGGGGTCAGCCTCTACAGCCTCAAGGACTCTTTTAATGAAGTCTTCAGGCGCCCTCTCCATGGCATTTTCGCGTAATATTTTCCGTAGATATTCGTCAGTTTCCATCATCGGATCTCTAAGTGTTATAGGTTCTTAACAGCTTGCCCTCCTCTGTACTTTCAAGTAAGGCTTTCAAATGTTCTCGGGCCCGGAAAAGGCTCACTTTTACCACCGATGTACTCATGTCGGTGACCTCTGCAATTTCCTTTATACTCAACTCTTGCAAATAATACAGGCTAAGCATTGATTTATCCCGGGGAGACAATTGCTCCAAGGCCTTTATTATCTGCACTCTACATTCTGTCATCATGAGGGCCTCCCATGTAGAATTACCGGCATGGCCAAAGGACTCAATTTCCCCATAGTCATTCGCGCTCACGGGTTTGCGATTTTCCCGCGCCCTCACATCGAGAATCCTGCGATAGGCAATCCGATAGAGCCAGGTGGAAAATTTGGATTCCCCCCGAAAAGTTCCCAATGATCGATAGGCTTTTACAAAAATGTCCTGTGTAGTCTCTTCGGCCAGTTCCCGATGGCTGAGCATACGCATGGCCAGGGTAAAGACCATATGCTGGTATCGGGTCAGCAATGCCGCATACGATCTGGAATTTCCCGAAAGCACCGAACGGATCAGGTCGGAATCAGAAACCTTTTGGTTCTCCATTGCCTATTGGACGCCTGCTGTTACGGTCTGGTTACAAAAGAAATACACTTTCTGTGTAACCTGGGGAACAAAGCTATCGTCTGATGGGTATACAATTAAATTTAATCACTTAGAACTTAAACAAATGGGAGCAGAAGTCATCATCTTTATCGCCTTATTTTCGGTTGTTTTCGGAATAGCCTATCTCTATTTTTCCACTCGGAATCAGGAGCGTCTTGCCCTTATAGAAAAAGGAATGGATGCCAGTATCTTTTTGAAAGGTCGCGAAAGGGCCCAACCCTTCTGGAAGGTATTAATCCTGAATCTGGCTCTGTTACTGATGGGTATAGGAGCCGGGGTAATGTTGGGAGGCACCCTCGCTCAGGTCGCGGGAGTAGAATGGGATATTGCCATGCCTGGCTCTATTTTCTTACTTGCGGGAACAGGGCTTTTGATCGGATTTTTCATCACCCGAAAAATGGAGCGGGAAGACTAATGAATAGTTCAAAAAAAAAGTAAACACTACCTTTAAGTCACTAATTTTAAAAATGTGAAGGTAGTCAGCACCAATATTGGAAAACCTGTCACGATCAGTTGGCAGGGTCTTGATAGAATCACAGGCATTTATAAGAATCCTGTGGCTGAGGGTATTTACCTGGGTCCGGAAGGTGTTACCGGAGATGCCATTGGGAATCCGAAAGTCCATGGAGGAGTCCTGAAAGCCGCTTATCTTTTTTCGGCAGACCAGTATCCGTTTTGGAAAACACATTATCCTTCCCTGGATTGGGAATTTGGAATGTTCGGAGAGAATCTTACGGTAGAGGGCCTGGATGAAACACAAATATTAATGGGCAGCATCTATCAGCTTGGTGACGCCACCGTACGCATCACAACACCTAGAGAACCTTGTTTTAAGCTAGGACTTCGTTTTAAGGACCAGGGTATTATTGATGCTTTTGTAAAACACGGTTTGCCGGGGACGTACATTCAGGTTTTGGAGCCTGGTTTCGCACATGAAGGGGACCGTATGGAGTTATTGGAACTGCCCGAAAGAAGCGTCAGCATTGCGGCCTTTTTCTCAATGTGGTACGCTCCTGAAAAAGACCGGAAATTGATACATGAGGTGTTACATCTCCCCTGGATTTCGGAACAAAAACAAAAACAACTTCAAAGGTGGTTATCATAAAAGAAAGGGGCTTTAAAGCCCCTTTTCTCCTGAATTAAACCAACTAAAACGAACTAAAGTACGGCTACAGTAGCGCTGTAGATCACGTCGCCGTCGTTCAGAACGACACTGTAGGTACCTTCGTAGGCACTTTCAAAATTAAAGGCCATTTCAACAACCGGGGCCTGGTTGAACTTTTTAATGTACAACAGGCGATTATCCTCGTCATACACTTTCAAAGTAACCTTTTCACCTTCCAGGTTTAAATGGTTTACAAATACTCTTTCTCCCTGGACCACAATAGCCGGAGTATTTGTTTTGATTTCCTTTTCACCCGGATTAACAATAGTAGCCGGTGAGGCAGCACTGAGGCTTGCTGATGCTGCGAGTACAAATAATGCTGAACTTACTTTTTTCCAATTGTTTTTCATGACATTCGTTTTTTGATTAGAACTTAATTTTAATGAACACTCCAAAAGTAGCTCAGGGTTATGGCTAAAACCACCACGGCATTACCCACTTTATGTCTGATATTAACGTATCTTAAGGCTAATTACCGCATAGATGTTAATATTCCATATATTCAGGGTAATTTCGTATAATCTATCTAGAGCGGTCTTGCGTAAATTCGAATAAAAATTGCAGGGATATGGAGACTATAACTAAGAATAAACCAGCTTTTGAGGCTATAGCCCCGGATTTCGGTCAGTCTTTTACGTATCAAAAATTCAGCGCTGCGAAACCCAACAAGAATAATGTATGGCACTACCATCCGGAACTGGAGCTGGTATATGTCAATGGAGGAAGTGGCCGCAGGCAAATCGGGAGTCACGTTTCTTATTACACCCAGGGTGACCTCATTCTTATCGGCTCCAACTTACCCCATTGCGGTTTTACCGATGCCAGTACGGGGAATTCCAGTGAATCTGTGGTGCAGATGAAGGCAGATTTCCTGGGATCCGATTTTTTTGACATTCCAGAAATGTCGAAAATTCGGAACCTGTTTGAAAAAGCTAAGGGAGGCCTTGCCTTTGGAGGTACTTCAAAGAAAAAAATAGGAGAGAAAATTGAAATCCTGGAATATAAAACCGACTTTCAAAGACTTCTGGCTATCCTCAACGTCCTTAATGAACTCGCCAGTTCCAAAGACTTTGAAATTCTAAATGCCGATCATTTGTCCATGGAACTCCAATCCAAAGAAAATGACCGCATCAATACGATTTTCAACTACGTCAAAGAAAACTACCGGCAACCTATTTCCCTGGAGGAAATGGCAGATCTGGTATTTATGACCGTCCCTTCCTTTTGCCGGTACTTTAAAAAGGTCACCCAAAAGACTTTTGTTCAGTTCGTCAATGAATACCGGCTGGTTCACGCCTCCAATCTGCTCTCGGAGAACAAACTGAGTATTACCCAAATTTGTTTTGAAAGCGGATTCAACAATTTTTCACATTTTAATAAGTCCTTTAAAGCCTTCACAGGGATGAGTCCCTCTCAATATCGCAATGAACTCCAATCCGTGGTCCGCTGATGGAGGATCTCAAACAAACCGGCCGTATTGTCCTACGCGATGCCCAATTGCACTACGAACCTCATTTTCTTACTTCGGATGCAGCGGACCGGCTCTATAAACACTTTTTGACACAGGTAACCTGGAAGGAAGACACCATCCGTATCTTCGGAAAAACCTATCTGCAACCACGTCTGACCGCCCTTTTTGGCGAACGGGGCAAATCCTATACGTATTCAGGAATCCAGATGCACCCTACGGCCTTCACCCCCGAGTTGCTGGACCTCAAAAAAAAGATTGAAGGCCTGAGTGGTGAAAGCTTTACAACCTGCCTTCTGAATCTCTACCGGGATGGGCAAGACAGCAATGGTTGGCATGCAGATAATGAGAAGGAATTGGGGAATCAGCCGTTTATCGCTTCGGTTTCCCTGGGTGCCACCCGGGCTTTTAACCTAAAACACAGGGAAGACAAATCCCTGAGGTTCCGTATGCAATTGGAACATGGGAGCTTACTGCTGATGGGAGGTCGTATGCAGGAATCCTGGTTGCATCAGATTCCTAAAACCCGAAAACCCGTAGGAAAACGCATAAACCTCACGTTTCGCAAAATCAGTTGAAAATGTACCTCTGTTTCATCAAAGGGAGAATCCTTCGTATTTTTGAACTGTGGAAAAACAAGACTTAACACCTCGTCAGATAGATCGCATCATTGAAATGGCCTGGGAAGACCGGACACCTTTTGAAGCGATAACTTTTCAATTTGGACTTAGTGAAGATCACGTGATTTCCCTTATGCGCACCGAGCTTAAACCCGGAAGTTTTAAAAGGTGGCGCAAGCGGGTTCAGGGACGAAGCACAAAGCATCTGAAGCTCCGCAACGCGAATGTGAGTCGTTTTAAGTGTTCCCGTCAACGCAGCATTACGGGCAACGCCATTTCAAAAAGGAAATGAAAACTTGATATTCAACCGTAAATAGAATTGAGGACTGCGGCTAACCGAAGTCCCCCTACGAGTAATTGTTCCTCAACTGTATCCCACCACACATAACGGTAGCGGTAACTCAGTTTTTCACCGGATTCGGCAGAGGCGTAGACGCGGTTGGTGACCTCCTGAACTTCCTCCACCCAGTCGTAGACGGTACCCTCCATAACCCGCTTGATTTTTTCCCGGTCCCAACGCGGCAAACTCTCAGCCAACTCTGTATAACTCATCCCGTAATCGTCTATTAAATTAGCATCCCACACCCGGTGCAAATTACTCCCACGTCCAAACCACTGGACCTGGATGTCATTTCCCCCCTTATCCTCCAATTTTCCAACATGCATGGGTTGATGCAGGTCTCCGACCAGGTGAACCAGCATTTTAAGGTAAAATACAGCATCCTCCTTTGATGTTCCGGGATCCTCAAGAATGGCGATACATTTTTCAATTCCCATCACCACGTCTCCGCCGGACGCGGGCTCCGAATCCAGATACCGGGCGTCAGAAGGAAAATTAACGTAATGCCAGGGACTAAAACGCGCATAGTTCCTGTCCGATTTAATATCATCTGCATAGTTGGATACCTCAGCCAGGGTTTCACCCTTCAATATTCTTTCAATGGCTTTGCGGGCTTTGCGATTCAAATGTTTTTGAGCCACAGCCCCAATGACGCGGTGTCCGGTTTTAGACCATTCCGGCAAAGAATTTGGGCTCCCTTGAATCGGAAACAGGAAAATACAAATTAAGCCCAGGATCAGTTTATGTCTCATGACAATTTAAAAAAATCAACGGTTTCTCAGCTCGGGTATCCCCCTCGCTTCATTTCCTTATTCTGAAAAGTACAAAAAACCCGTTTTCCCAGCTTTGTGAAACTCAAATCTAATCTAAATATTTCGTTAAAGTATCTACAAAAGAACACCTGTTTGTTAAGGAAAAATTACTTTTAACTTCCTTAAAAAGACTGAATGCATTTATTCTGGCGGTGGGCTTTTTGCTTTTTTTGCTCCATTTATGCTTACTCTCAAACCGGTCCCTACAAATCTTTCTCGGTAAAATACACTACCGAAAAAATTGAATTGGACGGTGCCCTGGATGATTATGCATGGGAAATCGCAGAGTCTGCCGATGAGTTCTGGGAATACTTCCCCGTGGACAGCATACAGGCACGAAAACAAACCGAAATCAAAATGGTGTATGATGACGCGAACCTTTATATTGGGATTCGGGTCAATACCGCAGGGAGGAGTTATGCGATAGAGTCCCTCCGGCGTGACTTCAGGGCTGGAAACTCCGACAACATTACCTTGTTATTCGACACTTTTAACGATGCCAACAATGCTTTTTTGTTTGGGATAAACCCTTACGGGGTACGGCGGGAAGGTCTCGTTTCAGGGGGAGGGCTGGACCTCCGT
>CAZEQO010000006.1:0-4193 GCA_964514365.1 uncultured Robiginitalea sp.
TGCCGAATTGAATCTATTGCCACCCTTAATCTGCCTAGCTATTGGAAAAGCTGATATTATGATACATCCCGCTCCTGCAAATAGAGGGCCGAGCGCCCGATGAAGGTCCGGTGGACCTTCGGCAGCGAGGAGCCAGCTGGTGCGTGGGCCTCTCACCACCCTTCCCCCAACCGCTGGATTACCTCCCACTCCCTGCGGTCGGGAAGGTGATCCAGATACATCCCGCTCCTGCAAATAGAAAACCAAAACCCACAGCCCCTGTCGGGCCTGTTGTTTTTTTTCATTTCGGCCTCGCTTACGAGTAAACTCGACGTGGTCCGAAATGAAAAAAACCCACGTCCTGCGGACGTGGGTTTTCTGAGTGATGTGGGATATACTGGATTCGAACCGGTGACCTCTGCCCTGTCAAGGCAGCGCTCTAAACCAACTGAGCTAATATCCCCTTTTGGAAGGCGCAATTTCGTAAAAAAAGCGGGAGTGAGAAAACAGGGGGAAAGAAATCTTTTCCCCATCATTTAAATTCAAAAAAAAGAGACCCGCTGATCTGGGTCATTTTTAAAAACAAGACTCCTCCTTACATTCGTTTTGACATGCGAACCCACAATGTGTAATCTAATCTTTATGTGATGGACTTAACAAAATTTAAAAAAAGACATCCCAGTAGTCTTTTGTCGCAAGATTTTTTTGACCTGGACAACTTCTTTGATGATCGCATGTGGAAATCCGGTCTTATGAATGCCGATTTCTGGAATGGCAAGACAGTGGAACCCGCCCTGAACATTAAGGAAAGTGAAAAGGGGTTTGAAATTGAACTCGCCGCACCGGGCTTCTCAAAAAAGGACTTCAATATTACAATCGAAGACGGATGCCTGAATATCTCGGCCGAAAAAGAGGCCTCCGAGGAGGAAAAGTCCGAGGATTTTACGCGTCGGGAATTTAACTATAAATCCTTTAAAAGATCCCTTCAGCTCCCCGAATCTATAATGGAAGAGGACATTAAGGCCGAATACAAGGACGGGATACTCAACTTCAAGTTACTCAAGGAAGAAGTACCTGAAAAAAGACCGCCCAAGGTGATTGAAGTTGGTTGAAAAACCTTTTTCAATACTCCTATCCCTGTACTGCAAATCGTCCATAAGTGCGCAGTGCAGGGTTTTTTGTACTACAGTTTTTCTAATTGGTCTGAAGCCTCATCCAGACGTTCTTTTGCCTCCTGGTATCCCAGCTCAAAAATAGTATCCAGGTCCTTCTCAAGGAAGGTGCTGAAGCGACTCAGCTCCTTCGGATATACCAGGATATCGCATAGGGGAAACTTACGTATGGAATCAGAGGCTGTTTTAATTTTCAGAATACGTTCCAGGACCGAAAAAGAGTGCTTTATTTTCGATTTATCGGCCGGCTCAAAAGGATTTACGTAAACACCTATCAGGAAGTCTGCCTGATCTCTGAGTAAATCAACGGGAAAATTATTGAGTACCCCCCCATCCACATAATATCCTTTCCCGATTTCGACGGGTGCAAAAAATCCGGGAAAGGCAGCTGAGGCCAATATAGATCGTATTAAAGGCCCACTTGTGAAGACCTTCAAATCACCCGTGAGGATATTGGTTGCGGTGACCTGAAGTGGGATTTTGAGCGCTGAGAAATCATCTTCGGGAAGTATTTCGAGAAACTGGTCATAAAAACTTTCAGGGTCCACCCACCCTGGCTTTCCAAAAGCATAATTTCCAAAACTCATCAATTGAATGCTCTTAAAGAACTCGAGCATATCTGCGGTTGAGATTCCATAGGCATAGAGCGCTCCAATCACAGATCCGGCACTGGTGCCCGCAATAGCTTCCGGCCTGACGCCCGCCTCTTCCAGGGCCTTCAACACCCCAATATGGGCAATGCCCCTGTACCCGCCTCCAGATAGCGCTAAGGCAATTTTCATACTTCAGATAGTGCGGTTTTCAAATAGAATAAGGTATCGATTAGCTGCATGACCATTGTCATATAAAACATCTGTATTCACGTAGTATCTTTATAGATGGCTGAGGTCCCCCTCAATTTCAGTCGAAGTGCAAGTTAAGGCTTATCTTCCATGGATCCACAAATGCAGTGAATGCTTAGTAAGGAGGTTTGGAATTCGAGCGGACCAGTAGCTATATCATAATGAAAAATTCCAAAAAGGCACCAGGATTGTTGGAGGCGCTGCCTGACGGCAGGGCCGAAGCCGTGCTTATTTTGGATGCCCAGGGGTGTTTCCTGGACTACCTCCCTACCCTCGACCAGGGGTTTCTCGTTCAAAACAAAGACCTCAAAGGCAGTCCGCTCACCGATTCGCTTCCCACCCATGTCGGCCCTTTATTCCTCAAAGCGTTGAGAGGAGTCAGGGAAAACCGAAAACCTCAACACCTGGAATTTTCTACAAAAGGTGAGCCGGAAAGGCACTACGAAGCCAGGCTACTTCCTTTAAACGACGAAAAAAATATCATTGCCCTCCGGGATATTACCGAGAGGGTGCGGAACAGACAGGACCTCATCCGGGAAAAAAGCCTCCTGAGGAATTATCTGGACTCGGCGGGTTCGATGTTTATCGTATTAAAACCCGATTACAGCATTGCCCTTGTAAACCGCAAAGCCTGCGAAGTATTGGGATATCCCATGAAAGCCCTGTTAAATCAAAACTGGCTGCCCTTTATCAGTGGGGAGAAAGAACAGAAAAGGCTTAAAATCCTCTTTGATCAAACCTTCAGGGTCAAAAAGGCGTTGTCCGATTATTTTGAAAGCCCCGTTATTTCAAAATCGGGAGATATCCGCCTCATCCGCTGGCAAAATGCCCTACTCAAAGATACTTCGGGAAAGCCAACAGGGCTGATTTGTTCCGGAGTGGACATTTCCGACCAGAGGGCCGCCGAAACCCAACTGCTCAAAAGTGAGGAAAGAAACCGCGCCATACTCCGAGCCATTCCCGACGTCATCCTGCTCCACGATCGCCATGGACGTATCCTGAGGGTAAAGGAATCGGCCCGCTCCCCTCATTGCTTTCAAAAAGAGCATATTGAAGGGAAATGTGTAGTAGATGTCTTCCCTGGAAAAACAGGTCGGGAAATGCTACTGAAAATTCAGGAATCCTGCCAATCGGGACAGACAAAAGTCCTGGAAACAGACCTCGATACAGACCAGGGTAAACTGTCCTATGAAATCCGATATGTGTGTATGGAGGACCGGCAGGTACTGGCTGTAGCCCGAAATACGACCGATACCCATACCACCCGACAAGGTCTCAACCTCAGGAACCGGGCACTGGAAGCTGCAGGAAACGGGATTATTATCGCTGATGCAATCCTCCCGGACTTCCCCATAATCTATTGCAACAAGGCCTTTACTGAAATCACCCAATACTCCTCAGAAGAGTCAATTGGGAAGAATTGCCGATTCCTCCAGGGTCCGTTAACCGATCCGGAAAAAGTTAAGCAGATACGGGAAGCCCTAGAGAAAGGAACACAGTGCCGCCTGGAATTGAGAAACTACCGGAAAGACGGTTCCCTTTTCTGGAATGAACTCACCATAACCCCTATTCGGGATGATATGGGCATACTCACCCATTTTATAGGGGTTCAGAACGATATCAGTACAAGGGTTCTGGAAGGTGAACGCAAAGACCGCATTCGGAGAATCCTGGAGGCCATAACCCACGACAAACCCCTTGCGCAAACAGCCGAAATGATTGCCTCCTTTCTGCGAGTTTATTTTCCAGAGATGGGGATACAGATTGCCTTGTGGCAACCGGGTAAGAAAATACTGGAAACCCTTTCCGGTATTGGGCTTCCTCCGGTCCTGAGCCGCAAACTAAGGAAAGTGGATCTAAAAAAGGATATGGGCTGTCCCTGTGCTTTGGCCGTTAAAAAAAGAAAAGCATCAGTTCTTGAGGATCTCGAAAAGAATGAGGCCTCGGGTAGATTTATCAAAACGCTTAAAGCGGTGGATATAAAGAGTTGCTGGTCCTTTCCCATATTGTCCTCCGAAAAAAAGGTACTTGGTACCTGTACCTTTTACGGCACAACCGCTGCCAAACCTGAAAAAGCGAAACAGGAAGTAGTACAGGATGCCACACAGCTCACTGGCCTTGCGATCGAGAGGTACTTTACGCGCATACATTTGGAAGAAAGCAACACCAAACTCGAACAATACGCCAAAAATTTGGAAAT
>CAZEQO010000006.1:4203-17214 GCA_964514365.1 uncultured Robiginitalea sp.
CCTCCAGACCCAGATAAAAACGACTCAGGAGGCCGAGGAGCGCGCCCTGGCCAACCAGGAACTCTTTGCGGCTATTGCGCGGAACTTTCCAAAGGGCGTCATCATGGTGTTCAACACCTTGATGAATTATGTGCACCTCGAAGGGGAAGAACTGGATCGGATAGGTCTTCGAAACTGGCTTTTTTTGGGAAACCCGATACTCAAAACCCCGGGCTTTACTGCAGAAGAGCTCAAGAGGTTGGAAAAGAAAGTGCAGCAAACCCTGGGGGGACAACACCTCTCTTTTGAGATACAAATAAAAGAAAATACGTATGCGGTGAATTCCATGCCGCTCTATGTAGGCGAATCTCCCGGATGGGCGCTTCTGGTGCTCATCAACGTCACCGAGCAAAAGAAGTCCGAAGAAGACCTCTTGCGCGCGCTGCGGATTGAACAGGAACTCAACGATCTCAAATCGCGCTTTATCTCTATGGCTTCTCACGAATTTCGCACACCACTAAGCGCTATTCATTCCTCAGCCATCCTCATTGGAAAACAAAATACCCCCGGACTGGAAGACAAACGACTGCGTTATCTGAGACAGATTAAAAACAACGTGCGAAACCTGGTCGTCATTTTGGATGATTTTCTCTCTTTGAGTAAACTCGAAGAAGGGAATATCGAGGCCAGGCCGGATACTTTTGACGCCCTGGACCTGATTCGCTCCGTACTCGAGGAACTCGAAAGCAACCTAAAAGTAGGACAACATTTTCAGGAGACTTTTGAAATGTCTTCCCTCAAAGTGTACCAGGACCCCAAACTCCTGCGTCAGATTTTGGTGAATCTCCTGTCCAATGCGATCAAATACGCCCCGGAGAAAACCGGGATTTCTATCGCCATCGAAAAAGATGCCACGGCGTTTTCCATTTCCATTACAGATAAGGGCATGGGGATTCCCGAGGAGGAACACGAACAATTATTCAATCGTTTCTTCCGCGCGCGAAACGCCATAAACATTCCGGGCACAGGTCTTGGGCTCCACCTGGTAAAACTCTATACTGAACTCATGGGGGGAACTATTACCTTTAAGAGTACCCTGGAGAAAGGGAGCACTTTCAAACTCAAACTTCCCGTGGCATTTAATCCCATCTGATATGAGAAAGATTCTGATTATCGAAGACAATGAAGATGTACGTGAGAATACCGCAGACCTCCTGGAACTGGCGAATTACAATGTCTGTACCAGTGCGGACGGCGCCTCGGGCATTGAAAAAGCCAGGAGCTTTCTTCCCGACCTGATCATATGCGATATTATGATGCCCGGACTGGACGGATATCAGGTCCTTGAGGCCCTGCAGGCAAATATTAGAACCGCAGGGATTCCTTTTGTATTCCTCAGTGCCAAGGCCGATAAATCCGATGTCCGGAAAGGGATGAACCTCGGTGCAGACGACTACCTTACCAAACCGTTTGAAGAACACGAACTCCTGGAGGCCATAGACTCCCGCCTGAAGCGACACGAATTCCTGCAAAAAGAGTACAGCAGGGATATTAGTGGTTTGAATGCATTTATGGAGCAAGCCGCGGCCTTTTTAAACCTCGACCATATTGAGAGGGTCTATTATTCCAAAACCTACGAGCCAAAGGAACTCCTGTACATGGAGGGCAATGCGGCAAACTTCCTGTATTACGTTAAAAATGGACTGGTTAAAAGTTATAAGTCTACAGAGGGGGGAAAGGAATTGATCACAGGCATTAGCCAGGAAGGCGACTTTGTAGGCGCCTTATCCCTACTTAACTCGGGGCGGACCTACCTGGAATCGGCCCTGATTCTGGAGTTTTCTGAAATCTACAGCATCCCCAAGGCAGATTTCGTAGAACTCCTGGAGGAAAACAAAATAGTATCGAAAAAATTTATCGAACTCATTTCAAACAACCTCATCGACGCCCAGGAGCAACTGGTAAACCTGGCGTATTCACCTGTGCGTAAGAGACTGGCCCTGGTGTTGATCAAATTACAACGGGCCGGATTAATACAGGATGCCACACACCCGGGTATCGATATCGCCAGGGAAGATTTAGCCGGGATGGTGGGAACGGCTACCGAAACGGTTATCCGGGCTCTTTCCGAACTCAAGGAAAACGGGGTTATCGATATGGGAAAAGCCCGGCGAATCCTCATTGCCGACCCTAGAAGGCTCGGGGAAATCGCAAGTTATGGATAGGAGTGGCAATTTTCCGGACGAATTGGGATGTCTCCCTGGCAAGCCTTAGCGGGTTTGGGGAAGAAAGTTGCCCAGGGCATGACGGATATTTCGAAGTTTACCCAACGACCAGTCAATAGCCATAATCTTCAGCGAAGGCAACACCCCATACCGCCATCCCGACCTCAGGATTTCTCCGGGAGCTTCATTCAACTGCCTTTTTAAACGGTACAGACTCAACTGTCTTTGAGTTTGGAGCATCTCAAGGCGGTTGTCAATTTGTTCAAATGACGAAAACCGGGTTTCCATAGTTTTTAGTTTTCATTCCAGTATAAATCCGAATAGGATTGCAGTACCCACTGCTCCAACCGACCTCTCAAGGTATAGGCAAGGCCAGCAGCAAGAAGGTAAAAAATGCCCATAAGTACGAAAGCCAGGGGATAATTCTCCATTCCAGCTCCCAGAGCCAATGTAGCGCCAATCGATAGGAATAGCAATGCCAAAATAATCAAAACGCCCAGTACTGAAGATTTCACAAGTGAAGTCATCAATCGCATGAGCGTTTTGAATACCTGCAATCTAATGTAATCCGTACTGGAATCCACGTAGGACTGTACGGATCCTACTACTTTTAAAACCGGTTCCTGATATGCCGGGGCAGCCATAGTGGTTATTTTTGGAGTTGGGCGTTCTTCTTGCGAAGGTCCTCTAGTTTATGTTCAAGCCCCGCAATAATGTCATCGGCTTTGTAGCTCATCTGGCTCAGGGAATCTTCCAGGCGGTGCTCAAAGGCTTCGCGTTTCTTCGCGGCGGATTGTGTGAGTTGTTCTTTGGCCTCATTTATCCGATGCGTCAGGTCATTTGTGGTATCTATGGCCTTTCTTTTAATCATCCTCCGGGTTTTTGAGCCCTTTTCAGGAGCGTATAACACCCCAATTCCAGCTCCAATCGCTGCACCGGCCAAAAGTCCCAATACTACATTTACACCATTTGTTTTCATAGCTCAAGGTTTAAAGGTTAAACATTTATATGAGCCATAAATCTAGAAATCCTTTTCGGGTTCAGAAATGATCTGTATCATTCAGGAGAGCAAAATGATATAAATCATTTCAATTAGAATTGGAAATTAAGACCTTCAAGGTCAACTCCCAAAGGAATCAGTAAGATGAAAAACACACTGCATTACGATCAAAGACAGGCCGAATTCCATCGGTACGTAAATGAGAGTTTCCCAACCTTGCAAAGGCTTCGATCCGAAGGCAAGGCAAGGGCCTTTAACGAACTATTGCTTAAAGTACTTCCGGATGTAAAACGCTATATCACCAGGGGGCTGAGAATTGCCCTTTCAAAAGGGGTGATTTCGCATAACAAGTATAAACCAGAAGACCTTTTTGACCAGTTGATAATAGACATATACGATAAACTGGATGAGGTTGGGGATCCGGGAGAATTTCACGCCTGGCTGTTTAAGAGGGCCGATAAGTTACTCGATGATATGGAGGTCGAAGAGGAGTTCGCTTCATACTTTTATGATGATATCGATGCGTATTCCCGGGCTGAAAGAGAACAGATGAAGGAAGAGTTTAGTACAGATGGGGACGGGGATCTGGTTATGCTGGACGAACTCGATGACATCTCCTATAAAAATCAGGAGTATCTCTTGAAAAATATTTTTCTCGATGATTCCCACGAAGAACTCATGGCCCTACTCGAGCGAAAGGAAGTGGAAAAAGACCCAAAAGGCCTGGTGGAAACCGCTATTTTCAACCTTCCCCCGACTATGCGATCCGTATTTGAACTGGCCACTGAACAATTATTCACCCATGAGGATATTGCACTTATCAAAGGCTTTTCAGTGGAGCGGATTGACGAGATGCTGACCCGGGCGCGGAACTTGCTCCGCGATACCTTCAAAGATGAATTTCAAGACTCTTAAAAACACTATTATGAGTACTAAAAACCTCCCTAACACATTTGACTATCTGCTGCCCGAAAGTCTGGAGGGCTTGCATAGGGAAAGCATGGAATGGTTACAAACCGTGGCCTTCTGGCAGGATGAAACCCGCTTTTTTACAACCCTTTTAGAAGGTGCAAAAACGAAGAATTCCAAAGGAATGGATACATCCGAAATGCTCGGCGACCTGGACCGCCTGCACCAGATGCTCTTTGAATATCTGGCGGAGGAAATCCGGGAACACGAGCACGTGTTGAGCCGGATCGAAAAAGGCGCAAAAGGTATTGCAGATGAGAAATACCGGGACACCCATAGGTCCCTGAAAGAAAAAATGACGCGCTTTAATTCCGATTTCAGGGCCTTCAAGACATTGGTCTTCTCCTATGCCCGGGATTCAAATGCTTTCCGCGCCTGAAGGGTCGAGGAATAAAGACTCGTTTTTAAAGCCTGCTTTCAAATGTAGATTTTAATCGCAAGAGGCATCCATACAGGCCTATTCTGTAGGTTCCCCCTCGAGTAGATCATAAGTTTGCCTGGCGATTTCAAGTTCTTCATCCGTGGGGATCACCCAAATCTGAACGCGGGAATCCTCGCGATGGATGGCCCGGTTCCCCCGGGAGGGATGGGAATTGAGTGTTTGATCGAGATGTATTCCGAAAACATCCAGATCAGTACAAACCATTTGACGTAATTCGGCAGAATGTGTTCCCATCCCGGCCGTAAAGATAAGAGCATCCAGCCCGTTCATAGCCGCCGTATATGCCCCGATGTACTTCCGAATCCGATACGCCATCATCTCCATGGCTAACTGGCAAGAGCTATCCCCCCCGGCTGCTCCCTGCTGTATGTCCCTCAGGTCTGTATACCCGGTAAGTCCCAAAAGGCCACTTTCCTTGTTCAGCAGGATGTTGACCTCATCCTGGGAATATCCTAATGTTTCAGTCAGATAGAAAATAATTCCAAAATCGATATCCCCGCTTCTGGTACCCATAATCAGACCATTGGAAGGTGTAAACCCCAGGCTGTGATCCACGCTCTTCCCGCCCTGTATAGCGGTGGCGCTGCAACCATTTCCAAGGTGCAGGCTAATCACCCGGGATTCCCGGTGCAGGTTCGGTGCGATTTGCTCGTAAACATATTTATGGCTGGTGCCGTGAAAACCGTATACCTGAATGCCCTCCGATTCGGTCAAAGCCTTCGGAATCGCATAAAAGCGGGCTCTATCGGGGATGCTGCGGTGAAAAGCGGTATCGAAGACCGCAACCTGCATGGCCTGGGGAAAGAGGGTTTCGGCCAAAAGAATCCCCTGTAGGTTAAGGGGGTTGTGCAAAGGGGCCAATGCCGAGAGTTTACGGATTTGCTTTTTTACACTTTCCGTAATTTCAGTGGTTGATGAAAACTCAGACCCCCCGTGCACCACTCGATGCCCCACGGCGTGAATCCCGGGGTTATCTGCATCCTGAGACACTTCCATCTCACTAATAATTTGGGCTACCCGTTGCAGCGCCCGCTGATGATCTGCCGCTCTGAGTTCCTCCTTCCACTCCTTCCCGCCCATCTCGACAAACAGGAACCCGTTTTCAGACCCAAGTCGCTCTGCAGTACCTTTACAGATGGTATCCTCATCGGGCATATTGAGGAGTTGAAATTTCAGGGAAGAGCTCCCTGCATTCAATACCAAAATCCTTGCCTTCATCACTATTTATTTTTTATATCCAACGACAATCCCGGTCTATACCCTCTGGGCCTGGATGGCAGTAATCACAACTGTATTAAATACGTCATCCACAGTACAACCCCTGCTCAAGTCGTTTACGGGCTTGTTCAACCCCTGTAAAACCGGTCCAATGGCCAGGGCCCCTGTTTCCCGCTGCACGGCCTTATAGGTGTTATTCCCGGTATTGAGATCCGGAAACACGAAAACCGTAGCCCTTCCGGCAACCTCAGAATCCGGAAGTTTACTCTTACCTACCTTCAAATCCACCGCCGCATCATACTGAATGGGGCCTTCTACTTTCAGATCGGGCCGCTCTTTGCGGACCAGGGCTGTAGCCTCCCGTACCCGATCCACATCCGCACCCTGGCCCGAACTTCCGGAGGAATACGAAAGCATGGCAATGCGCGCCTCAAGTCCGAAAGCAACGGTCGTATCTGCAGAAGTAATGGCAATGGCTGCAAGTTCCTGAGCCGTTGGATTCGGATTGATAGCGCAGTCCCCGAAGACCACAACACGATTTGAAAGTAACATGAAAAAGACGGAGGAGACCAGTGAAACCCCGGGTTTGGTCTTTACAAATTGCAGGGCCGGGCGAATAGTGTGCTGTGTGGTGTGTGCTGCCCCGGACACCATGCCATCTGCATGCCCCTTATATACCATCATGGTACCGTAATAGGAAACATCTTCCATCAGGTCCCGGGCCGTGGCCGGATCCATATTCTTGTGCTTGCGAAGCTCGTAAAGGGTATGGGCATACTCGGCGGCATCAGGCGAATCCATAGGATCTATGATCTGTACCGTGCTGAGGTCCAGGTCGACGCCCAACAAGTCCACTTTCTTTCGGATTTCTGCAATATTTCCCAACAGGGTAATATCTACCACCTGCATTTGTATCAGGTCTCTGGTGGCCCTTAAGATGCGCTCGTCGGTACCCTCCGGCAGAACGATACGCTTGCGCCTGGACTGCGCCATTTTCAACAAATTATATTGAAACATCCTGGGGGTTATCCCATTGGGCTGGAAGGTAACAAGGCGTTCTGCCAAAGCCTCCTCCGGCACGAATCTGGAGAACTCTTTCAGGGAGCGCTCAATTTTTCTTTGGTTTTCAGGATAAATACGGGGTTTAACCGCCCCGATAAGGTTGGTGGCCGAATAGGTCCCCTGCTGAACCGAAATAATCGGAACGACTTCAGAAAGCCCCTCGATCAACCTCGTGATAGATTCTTCCGGAAGGAGTCCTCCGGTCAGGAAAATTCCTGAAACGGTTGGATAATTATTTGAAATGTTCGCCTGCAGGGCACCCAGTATAATATCGGCCCGGTCCCCCGGGGTAATGACCAGGCTGTCCTGCCCCATATAGGTGAGGTAATTCCGCAGTTGCATGGCCCCGACACCAAAATGCCCGACCCGGTTGTCTAGATGGTCCTCGCCAAACAACACAATTCCATCCAGGGCTGACACAATTTCGCGGATACTGGGATTGGCCAGGGCTGGGTTGTTTGGAATGGCTGCAATTAAAGTGTTCACCGGAAGCTCTTTCTCCAGCCTTTCCAGGACCATTTCACGGTTTTCAGATTCTATTTTATTGGCAACGACCATCAGGACTTCTACCCCCCGGTCTGCAAAGGAATCGCACGCCAGCACAAGGGAATTCTCAAATTCTTCTATGCCCTTATTGCGCCCACTGGAAATTATGATGGCCGGGATCCCGAGATTTTTAGCGATCAGGACGTTGAAATCCCATTCAATGATCGCCCCTTCTCCCTCAAAATCAGTGCCTTCTACCAGCACAAAGTCAAATTTACTCTCGACGGCCTTATAGCCTGCGATAATTTTATCCAGGACCTCATCCTCCTGGTTGCGACTGTTTTTCTGGACTACCTCGCTCCGCGTGCACGCATATGCTTCTTCATACCGCATGGGGATTTTGAAATAAGAGAGTATGGTCGCAATGTGGTTGTCCTCTACCCCTTCCGGGTAATCATTAATTATAGGCCTGAAGTACCCGACCCGGGCCATCCTACCCAGCAGCAGGTGCATTAGTCCGAGTGCGATTATGGACTTGCCGCTATTGGCTTCTATAGTGGCAATATATATGGCTTTGTTAGATTCCATCACTGAAAATTTAAAACAGAGACAAAAGTAACAGTTCCCGCAGGAACTCGAACCTGAACTCCTTTAAATATCAGTGAAATCTAATGCCCAGGCCCGGCCCGTGTCTTTTTCAGACTGATGCAAATCATTTGGGCTTCGCACCTGCTGAACTACATTTAGGGCATATAAAAGAATCTGACACTTAAATCAAACGAATATGAAATCTATCCTCTACGCAACCGACTTTTCCATGGCCTCGGCGAGTGCCCTGAGATATGCCAACAGTCTGAGTGTAATGCTGGGAATGCGCCTTGTGATTACACATGTTTACGACCTGCCCACAATTTTGGGGACGCAACTGGAGGCTCCTTTCCCGGATTTGAGAAAGGATACCGGAGGCCATGAGCGAAAAAAACTGATCGATTTTTACGAACGCATTATAGGAGAAACTGAAACCCGCCCGGAAGACCTGGTTTTCGAGGCTGTTGAGAATATGTCTGTCCTCTCCGGAATTATTTCAAAGGCAACGGACTGGCATGTGCGGATGATTATTGTGGGCATGAAAGGAGAAAGTGTTCTCAAAGACCTCGTTATGGGAAGTACGGCAAAAAAACTTATTGACAAAGCCCCGTGCCCGGTCCTGACGGTACCTTCGGACCACCAGTTCGAAAAACTCACAGACCTGGTATATGCCACGGATTTTGAAGTGGAAGATATTAAGGCGCTGGAAAAAGTTGTGGAACTGGCGAAAATCTGGAATGCAGATATCCGTGTAGTCCACGTCACGGCAGATAAGTCATACGCCGGGAATTCCCAAATGGAGTGGTTCCGTGAAATGGTCTTAAACAAAATTGATTACGACCGCATCCACTTTGAAGTCCTGGAATCGAATAATATTATAGCGACTTTGGAAAAGTATACTGAAAAACAACATGCCGGGATGATCGCCATGCTCGAGCGCATCCATAAAGGAGCGACAAAAAAGCTGTTTCACAGGGGGCGCGTCAAGCAAATGGCTTCCCGCAACCAACTCCCCCTGCTCAGTTTTAATGAGCGGAATCTGCAGGCCCTGTTCTTCTAGACCTTCCTGGGCAGTATTAAAAGTGGTATATGTGTATCAAAAGCGATACGCTTTACCACTTTTTCTTTTGTGAGGGCTTCCAGAAAACTGTGTTTATGCCGCACCAGGGCAATGAGTTCCGCCCGCGATGTATCCGCATAGTCCCGGATTGCATCGGATACAGTCGTTTGCAGCCGGGCTTCTGTAAATACAGTCTCATGAGTTTCTAACTGTTTTTCCAGGAGCTTTTTATGAGACTCCTGTGTCCTGTCCAACCCGGACTCCTTTGCCGCGTAAACCACGTGGATCTCCGCTTTCCACAGACCGATAAGGTGGAGTAAAGGCTGCAGCATAAAAGGTTCGTAGTAGTGCTCAAAACCGGTTGGGAGAAGCGCCCTTTGAAGGTGCTGAAAATCGTATGCCCGGGGTACAGCGAGAACAGGGCGATTGGAAATATGGGTGATCATCCGAACGGTATTGCTTCCCATAAAAAGGCGTTCGGCACCCGTAGCCCCCTTCGTACCCATAACAATAAGGTCAACACCTTCCTTTGTCACCTGTTTTTTAACTTCTGAAATCAGGTCCCCGGGAATGCTCTTGGTTTTAAAATCATAATTGCTATAAATACGCTGTGAAGACAGTTCTGAGAGTAATTCCTTCATCTTAGCTCGGGATTCTGCCTCCAGGGATTCATAGATCATTCCGAGTCTGCGTTCCCCCTGATCCCCCAGTACATTGATCAGATCGGGCTCAAACGTATTTAACAGTACAAAGCGGCAAGCCTCATTTCTAAAAAGCTTAAGGGCCGTGTAAAGCGCGTTCCGGGCATTAGGCGAAAAATCCGTTGGAAGTAGAATGGTTTTCATAATACTTGGAATGTTTTCAGGACTCTGTGGAATTCGGCACCACCATTAATGGAATTTGTACCTGAAATCCGATTCTATCAATATTCTGACGCAACATCAGGCGTTCCAGAAACGAATGCTTCCGGTTCATCATCACAAGAAGGTCCACCGGATGTGCCTCTGTATATTCCAGCACGGCATCAGGCATCAGGGCACCCTCCAACTCCACAGTTTCGTATTCCAGTTCTTCTAAATGGCGCTCCAGATGCGCCTTGTGTTCCTTCTGACTTGAGCTAAACCCACCTTCTTCCATGACGTGCAAAAGTGTGATCCGGGCCTGATGCATTCGTGCGATATACAAGATGGGTTTCAGGGCTTCCGGGGAATACCTGGACAAATAATCACTGGGGAACAGTATATTGCGAATCGGGTGGTACTTTACTTTTTCCGGAATGGCCAGTACAGGAACCGTTGCTTTTCGAATGACAAAGACCGTATTGGAACCGAGAAAAATCTCTTTGGCCCCGCTGGCGCCCTGAGTTCCCATAACCACGAGATCGATAGGCTTTTTTTCGACCAGGTCGCGAATCTCGTCCGTTAGCGTATTAAAGGAGGATACTACTTCATACGTGTGCTTCGGATTCCCATACGCCTCCTTTATATCTGCCACGGTCTTTTCCAGACCCATCAGGGAAATGTCCACACCTGCATCAGGAATGGCACTGAAACTCGGCCCCCCAACCGCGTAATCCATACGATAAAAGGCTGGGGAATACGTATGCAATAAATAAAAAGTACAATTTTCATCTTTAAAGAAATTCATGGCATAGGAAATGGCATGCCAGGCGTTGTCAGAAAAATCGGTGGGTATCAGGATCGTTTTCATGGAAATTCCGGGATTGATTCATCTTAAAGATACCCATAGGGCAAGGGTCCTGCTATGACTTCTGTCAGTTGATGGGTTTCCCGGAGTTTTACCGGGGGACTCATATTTCTCACTACCTTTAGTAAAAGACCGATAAAGAAATGGATGTAGCCCGGTATTTAGACCATACCCAACTCGCCCCGAATAGCACAGAATCAGATATCCTAAAACTGTGTGAGGAAGGACAGCAGTATACCTTTAGGGCCATCTGCGTAGCGGGGACATGGGTTGAATTTTGCAAATCACAGCTCGCCGGAAGTCCTGTACTTTTGGCTGCAGTTGTAGGTTTTCCACATGGAAATAGTACCTCATCGTCTAAATGTCTGGAAGCTGAGACCTATTTTAAAAACGGGGCGGACGAGTTGGATATGGTGATTAATGTGGGGTGGATGCGCTCGGGGCGGACAAAACCCATTGAAACAGAACTCGCACTCATCCGCAAGGCGGTCCCACAAGGAGTACTGAAATTGATCCTGGAAACCTGTTATCTGAATGATGACCAGAAGGGTTTGGCCTGTCAACTCGCTATGGAGGCGGGCTGGGATTATGTCAAAACCTCCACCGGATTCGGCCCAGCCGGGGCAACCCTGGAAGATGTGCGACTGATGAAAAACGAAGTAAAAAACACTATGGGAATTAAAGCCTCCGGCGGGATCCGGGATTATGGAACAGCCCTGAAATACCTGAAGGAGGGGGCCACCCGTATCGGTACTTCTTCCGGCCCGGCCATTGTAGAGGAAGGGCTACGCCTTTCGCAAAAAGGGGCGCTTTGATTTCAGGCATCAATTGACTCAGGTCATTTCCAAAGCCATTTAAAATCGTCACTTTTAGGAGTGAATCCTAAAATGATGTTACTATGGCACTCAATTTCAATCAATATGCGAATGAAGGAAACGCATTTTTAAATGCGTACACAGAACACATGGGATTCGGGCCCGATAAGGACAAAGCGGGGCGAATCCTGAGCGCTACACTTTACGCACTAAGGGATATTATTCCTTTTGAAGAGTCCCTGCAGCTGATCGCCCAGTTACCGATGTTCCTCAAGGCCGTTTATGTCAATGGCTGGACTATGAGGCGACGGCCGGAGCGGATTAAACGTATGGAAGACTTCATACAAATGGTGAAAGAACGGGATGGGGTAGCCGCCGTCAATGATTTTGGATATGAAGACGACCTTGCAGAGAAATACCTCCAACTCACATTTATGTTCCTGAGAAAACACGTTTCCCTGGGCGAGCTGGAAGATGTAAGGGATTCCCTGCCCAAGGACCTCAAACATATGATTTACTCCAACCTGATGTTTTAAGCTAATAACCGGAAGTGCGCGCTGCAATGGCCTCCCCTCAGGCAGATTACCCGGGCTTCTTCCGGTTTTCGAGGTTCATTCCCGTGGCCTGCCCGATAAGTTGCCGAAGAATTGTTTCGTTTTCTGGGTTTAGGAAGTTAATAGCCCGCACCCCACACAATTGCTCTACCAGCGCAATCCCCGCCAGGGTATTGGAAGTCACCCCGGTCACGAGGTCCGGGGTCATCCCGTAAGCCTTCATCAGGCCGTATACCGCATAGGGATCTGAGGCGCTCATTACCGAGAATTTAAGGTTGGGCCGAAGCGCCTCGATGGCCAGGGACCCGTTATAGGGCTCCATAGGAGAAGCCCCTACCTCCACCACAGCTACATCGGCTGCAGTCCCAGCCATCCGGTTGAGTAGTTGGTGTAGTTTTTTCTTATAAAGGGCTGCCTCGCAAATTGAAGAGGGCAGTCCCACATCCACAAAATCGAAGACCGCATCGGCCCCAACATCTTTTACTGCAAGGATATCCCGGTACCTTCCGGCCCCGGCCAGTTTAGCCCCTACTACTGAATACCCTGCCGATTTAAAAAGGTGCGTTACAATTCGTGCAGAGGTCGTCTTACCCGCGGACATGGAAGTTCCGTAAAACAGGATTACAGGAATATCAAATGGCTTGTCCTCCACCGGTAGCACAAAATCCTCCATCCGTATTTTTTGATCATTCCTGAAAACATGCCCGACATACCTGAGCTCCATCATCGGGGGGAGGTACACGGATTTTGAAGTCAACTTACCAAAAAGGCCGGCCCCGGTCAGCACGTGCATTTTTCCGTCGGTTCCGACGGCTTCCCAACTGCCGGTGGCCTCGAGGGTCGCAAAGCGGTCCCCCAGTGCCCCTATGATGGTTTCTCCCCCGATTATACCGCGCATTCGGCCAC
>CAZEQO010000006.1:17233-20477 GCA_964514365.1 uncultured Robiginitalea sp.
ATAAGGAGGGAGTGCCCTCCGGGATCCGTGATTTCGCACACCACATAATCCCCCATTTCCCAGGAGGCCCGCTCCAGGGTACGGATTTCAAAAGGGGCTTCAGCCAAATCGGATATCCGGGTGAGTGAGGTAAATATTTCGACCTGTTTCTTCATTAATGTCATTTTAGCGGTTTCATCATGAGCAAAAGCGTTAAAAGGGCTGTGCGTTCTGAAAGACGGTCTGTCCGAATAAATTCGTGAAGGGCGTGGGCGCCATCCCCGGGAGTCCCGAGGCCATCCAGGGTTGCCGTATACTGACTCGTGGTGTTCGCGTCAGATCCTCCCCCGGCCATGGCCTGTTCGAGTTCGAGCCCTAGGGTTTTTCCCGTTTTGGCGGCCATGGTCCATAGACGACGATTCCCGGGGGTGGCCTCCATGGGGGGCCTGCCAAATCCCCCTTCAATTTCCAGTCGCGTCCCTTCTGTCTCAATCTGCAACGCACGGATGGCAGATTCCACGCGTCGTCCTTCGGCTTTGGTAAGCACCCTCACATCGAGTACTACCCGACTTTCAGGGGCTATGGTATTCGGGGAAATACCCCCTTCGATCAGTCCAACGTTCACCGTAGTGCCGCTCTCAAAATCATTTAAGGCGTACAACTGTTGCACAAGCTGCGCCATTTCTACAATGGCATTGGCACCCTTTTCAGGGTCCAGCCCGGCATGGGCGGCCCTTCCATATACCGTGAGTGTAAACCGACCAAGTCCCTTACGGGTTGTTTTCAGTTTTCCCTCCAGCCCCAACGGAGGTTCCAGCACGTATGCCCGGTCGGCGATTCGGGCAAGGCGACGGATGGCAGGAGTGGATTCCCTGCTGCCTACTTCCTCATCTGAATTGATCAGTACCACCGGGAGTACTTCGGGGGTGAGATCCAGGGCTGAGAGGCAGTACAGGGCAAAAAATATCTGTGCAATGCCTGCCTTCATATCATAGACCCCGGGGCCCGACAGATGAGAGCCGGTCTCCCGGAGTGGCATTTCATCGAGGGTCTTCAGGGGCCATACCGTATCGCAATGCCCTATGAGTAATTGAATCGGTTGATTCGGGGTCTTTTTCTTCGGGCGCGCATACAGGTATCCCCCGGATTGTCTACCGGGAACCCTTACAGTATACATTCCAAGCCCCCTCATTCGGGATTCCAACCTTATAAGCAGCTCTGACAGGGCTTCCCGGTCGGATGAAGGGGATTCCATCAGGGCGAGTTCCTTAATGAAGTCCTTAACGGCGTCCTGCCTGGTATCGATCCAGTGCTGTACTTCTTTGGCTATGTCAGTAGCTCGTGTCATCTTTTAAATCCTTTTGGAAAGGGAAAATGATAGGTATCCCCTACCTCTGCAAACCTCCCCTCAGCCACATAGGCCAAAAGCGGGTGTTCGTGGAGCATATGCTGTTCGTCCTGTTCGGAAACCCGGAGGTAGTCGGGATGGACATACGCGTGCAGTATGGTTCCAGTGATCAGGCTATTGCTGCCAAACCCATCGATGGTCTTAAAGTGTTTGCACTCCAGTTTCAGGTAGGCCTGTTCCAGGAAAAGGGCATCTACTTCAACAGCCCTGTGGGTGGGCAGGGCATTGATAACCTGGTCCGATTTCGAGATCCCCGATTGCCTTGGGGAAGCGGACAGGGAAGTGATCAGTGTTTGATCCGCCATGGGAAAACTCATCGTGAATTCACCCCGGGCCTTAACGTTATGATAGGTTCCATGGGCAGGGGTACAGACAAAACCGATATAGTTCTCAAAGCCCATGGGGGTGATCATATGTTTTGGGGCCAGGTCATACCCCTCCGCCTCCCGTGTCCCCACCACGGCGAGGGGGGCTATCATAAAGAAGTGGCTCCAGATGGGCTTATCCGTATCGAGGGCCACCCAGTTTTGAGGTATGGGTGGAGTCATGTTGACAGGTATTGGTTCTAAGCCTTAAACTACAAAACCTCAAGGGTAGCCTCAATGATTTGCATCAGTACCCTGATCCCTGGCCAGAAGGCATATTGCCCGGACTGATACAGATCATTTGAAAAGCGGGGTTCCTGAGCTACATTTAGGGCCAGGCATGCAAACTACCTTATTGTATCATTTAACACCTAAGTCATGAAAAAATTAATCACAACCGTCCTGATTTTAGGAATGTTGCCTGTACTGTTTGCCCAGGAAATCAAGACAGAAGAATTATCAGAAGTCGTCGTGTATGCCACCAACTATAAATACCTCCATAGTCTGGCATCTGAAGAACCTGCAGCTATCCCTGTAAAGATGTTGCAGCGGAAAGTAGCCGCATTTGATGTTGAAAGTTCTGATTACTATCAGGATGATTACGACTACTACCAAATTAGTTTCTACATCCCGGATGGTAAAATCCTCGCCGCCTATGACGCCGATGGAAAAATTATCCGGACGATCGAAAAGTTTGAGAATGTAAAACTTCCTGAAAGTGTCAACAATGCAATTCTCGACAGGTTTCCAGGCTGGGTGGTCAGCGAGGATGTTTACCTGGTGCGGTATCACGAGAAAAAAGGGGTGTCCCAGACCTACAAAGTCACCCTTAAAAATGGGGACAAAACCCTGAAGGTGAAATTAGACGATAAGGGTAATTTTCTGTAAGGGTCAGATGCTCTAATGGGTATTTGCATGTCTGGATTTTGCATCTGCAAATCCTTACAGTTAAAAGGACCGCTCTGAAGAAATTCAGGGCGGTTTTTTTACTGTTGTTTTTTACTTTCCTTTTTCTGCTGCTTTTCCAGCTTCCTGAAATACCCGCGGGTAAGCCAGTTGTGTTTAAGGGCCTCCATATTCTCGTCAAATTTGACCAGGCCCGAATCCAGGTGCATAAGCCCATGCCGGATCTCTGCGGCAACAACGGTATCCTTGAGCATCATCCCAAGGGTCCCCTCCCCTTGCTGCAGAGCGCTGACCAGATCGTTCAACCGTCCTGTGAGTTCACGGATCTCCGCTCCCGAGGTGTCCAGATTGGCAGCGACCCTCCGGATCTGTTGGGTAAACTCAGGGTCATCCGTCAACAGGCTGAGCGTACTCTGCTCCAGCCGCCATTCCTCAATAATACGGTTTAACCTGCCAATAGCCTGTTCAGACCGGGCAGTGCTCAGTTTGAGGTTATGAAATCCCTCCCGGAGGTCCTGAGCCATAACGCTGTCGTGAAGTAATGTGGCGAGGCAGAGTGGCAGCGGTGCCTGCGGATCGAGCATTT
>CAZEQO010000006.1:20487-27630 GCA_964514365.1 uncultured Robiginitalea sp.
GTAGGTCTCAATCTCATCCCCGTCCTGCACCGGTACTCCGACTCCCTGACCGGGAAGGATATTGATCAGCATACTGCCCACGAGCCCGTCAGAACCCACCACAGCCACCGCATTATCCTTAATATGTGCCAGCATATCCTCCTGGATCTGCATATACACACGGATACTGGTATCCTGTTCCATCACAATATTTCTTACCGTACCCACGTCAATCCCGGAATACCTGACATTGTTGCCTTTTTGCAGGCCATTGACATTGCTGAATACCGCTGTGACCTCGAAGGTCGGCCTGAAAATATTCTGTTCACTCCCTATCAGGTAGGCCACAACAAGGATCAAAAAGCTGCCAAGGATCACGAATACCCCCAGTTTTACGAATTGAGAAGTTGATTTTGCCATGACTTATTTTTTAAAGAATGCTTCGATCTTCGGGTCTTTACTCACCGATAATTCCGCGTAGGTCCCCTCTGCGTAATCCACCCCATCCACCAACAGGAGGATGCGCTCTGAGATGACCCGGGCGCAATCCACATCGTGGGTGATGATAAGGGAAGAGGTTCCGTATGTGCGCTGAATACTGCGCATAAGTTCAATAATTTCCTTAGAGGTAATGGGATCCAGCCCACTTGTAGGTTCATCGTAAAGGATCAGTTTGGGTTTGAGGATCAGGGCCCGCGCCAGGGCCACACGCCTTTTCATCCCGCCCGAGAGCTCTAAGGGCATCAGGTCCACCGCATGGGCCAGGCCCACGTTTTCCAGGGCTTCCATAACCAAGGGCAGGGTATCTTTGGTCAGGCCTATCTTTTCAGCATGCCTCCGCATGGGAAACTCCAGGTTTTCGCGGACGGTCATGGAATCATAAAGGGCACTCCCCTGGAAGAGAAAGCCGATGTCCGATCTCAGTACGTCGAGCTCCTGAGCGGACAGGGATGCAATATCCCGGCCCAGAACTTCCACCAGGCCCTCGTCAGGAGCTATCAACCCTACAAGGCACTTGATCATAACGGATTTTCCGGAACCTGATTTTCCCATGACCACCAGGTTCTCGCCCTGGTAAAGGGTGAGGTTAAACCCCCTGAGGACATGGTTCTTTCCAAAGCGTTTATGCAGGTTCCGGATCCGTATCATCTCCTTTCGGTCCGACGGCCTTTTAAGCGTATCCATATTTTTTATTGGAGCTTCCATAGATCAGAGTTGATAAAATATATCCGAGATAAACACGGCCATAAAATCCACAAAAAAGACCAGGAGGGAGGCTGTAACCACGGCTGTATTGGCGGCTTTTCCCACTCCTGCAGTTCCCTTTTTGCAATAGTACCCCTTGTAACAGCCCACAAGGCCAATCACAAAACCAAAGAAAAATGATTTTACCGTTGCCGGGATAAAATCCCCAAAGGAGAGCGCATTAAAGACGGTGTTGAAATACAACTGAAAACTCATGCCCCCCTTGAGGTATTCCACCAGGGCAGAACCGTAAAGGGCGATGATATCCCCGAAAATCACAAGGAGGGGAAGCATGAGTGTCGTCGCCATGATACGGGTCACCACCAGGTATTTAAAGGGGTTTGTCCCCGATACCTCCATGGCGTCGATTTGTTCGGTAACCCGCATGGAACCGAGTTCTGCCCCTATTCCTGAGGCAATCCTCCCGGCACAGATCAGGGCTGTGATCACCGGCCCGATCTCACGTACAATCGAAATCCCCACCATATTGGGCATCCAGGATTCCGCCCCGAACTCAATCAGCGTAGGCCTGGACTGGAGCGTCAATACCAATCCTATGATAAAACCTGTCACCAGGACGAGCACCAGGGAACGATTCCCCATCTGGTAGCACTGCCGGAGAAACTCCCGCATCTCGTAGGGGGGCCTGAAGACTTCTCTGAAGAACCTGCCGGCAAAATATGCCAGTTCCCCGGTTTCTATCAGAAATCCCCTTATCCTTTGCCCTATGGATTTATCAGGGTCCATATCAATAGTAAAAATAGGGTATGCACCGGTTTCGGGGTATGACCCAGATCATCCCGAAATCAATACGAGCTATTTGACAACCCTTTGTTTACCAGATACTTTTCAGGGAATAGACTGTGGAGGATTCCAACGTCCATTCGCCCTCATCTGCCCAGAAGGTGACGGAATCAAAAGGTTCTGAAGGAAAGAATATTTCTGTGAAGTTCAGGCGCCCGTTTTCCCCGAAGACCTCAATAGAAGCCAAATCCAGGAGGATTCGCAGGTTTGGATCCCCATCGGACCCTAAATTCAAGGGGGCTTTATGGGGACCCTTAAAAAAGTCCCCGGAGAAACCTTTTGGGCCGGAGCCCCGACGGTCCAACCACATTTGATTGTTGATCCGGTCAAAACCGAGGATCAGCCGGTCCCCTTTACTATTGGATAAAGTGATCCCATAAAGGGCGGCCGTAGTTTGGGCCAGGTCTGTTTTCAAGATGATTTCGCACTGGGAGGGAGTGAACGACCCGGTAACCTCTTGTTCGCCCCGTATCTGTAACGTTGGCAGGGCTGTCTTTGGCCCGCGCAGGCTCTCCAGAGCGGCAACCGGATTGGAGCGCAGCACATAGCCTTCCCCATCGGTTTCCAGCTGTAGCAGGCGGGGTACCGTCATAGCCGATCTCCAGGCATCCGTCGGTACTTCCTGGGCATACTGCCAGTTAGACATCCATCCGATACCCAGTCTTTGGGAATCCCCGCCCGGCGCATTGTCCCAGGTAACAAAAGCGTAGTTATCCGTTCCCCAGTCCAGCCACCTCTGATCTTCCGGGTTGCCTAAAAACTGTTTCCCGTCAAAATCCCCGAGAAAGTAACTCGTCGCAGTACCCCCGTTGGGTGCGTCTTTCTGTATGCTGACCAGGAGTATCCACCGGGTTTCTCCTGTTTCCGCGACTTCCAGTGGGAACAAATCCGGGCACTCCCATAGGCGCGTATCCCCGGGTATGCCAAAATCGGAGAGGTATTCCCAGGATTTTAAATCCGGGGAAGCGTAAAACTGCACCCTGTCGTAGACCGCCAGGGTCATAATCCATTTCCGGGATCCTTCGTGCCAGATGACCTTGGGGTCCCGAAAATCCCGTATCCCCTTTTCGTTTTTGACGACCGGGTTTTCTTTATACTTGGTCCAGGTCCGGCCCCTATCCACGCTGTAGGCGATACTCTGGGTCTGATAATCCGTGGTACCGGCCTTCTCCCCTACCGGGTCGTGATGGGTAAAAGCGGCCACAACGGGTGGAACATCTCCCGACCCGAACCCGGAGGTGTTTTGGAGATCCACCACAGAACCCCCGGAAAAAATATATCCCAGGCTGTCCGGATACAAAGCTATGGGAAGGTGCTCCCAGGACACTAAATCTTTTGAAACCGCATGCCCCCAGTGCATGGGCCCCCAAACCGTACTGTCCGGATAATACTGGTAACTCAGGTGGTATTCCCCATCCAGGTAAAACATACCGTTGGGGTCATTCATCCACTTGGAAGGGGGGGTGAAATGGAATGCAGGTCTATGGGATTCCCCCTGGGTTATCCCTTTTTCGGGATTCGTGTCCTTCTGTGTAGACTGAGGCTCCTGTTTGCAGGATAAAAATACGAGGAGCAGGAGGCCGAGTACCCCGGGAATTCGGTTTTTCATAGGAAGCATGAGGTTTATATTACAAGATACCAAATCTTGAGGGTACGTCTAATGGGACGCTGTGAAAAGAAAAGGGCCGGAAATTCATCCTGGCCCTGATCATATTATTGAGTTTTCAGTCTTACTGTTTGATAATCCGGAATGCAGATCGCTCGCCCTGGTTCTCCGTTACGATCGTCAGGATGCCTTCCTTAAGTGCGCTAATATCCAGGTAGACCTCAGACTGCCCTTGTTCAATAGGATATTCTTGGGACATCAGTTGGCGTCCTGCTTCATCAAAAACAGTAACCCTTACATCCCCTTCCATATCCCCTACAAACAAGGTCAGGTAGGCAGATGCCGGGTTCGGGTAGGCCTGAGGGGTATTATTCTCAAAATCAGGCGAAACGGAATCCACCTCCAGGTTGCTCGTTAGGGCAGCGCTGGTATCACAAGGATTGGCATTTGAGCCGGTCGGAGATTTGGAGGCACTATTGCAGCCCGGGGTGATTACCTCCCACTGTACTGCATCTCCAGTTGTGATAACACAAAAGGAACCGGAGCCGGGAGGGAATTCGGAAGGGGGTTGCTCGCCTCCTATAATTGCATTATTCCCTTTGAACTTAAACTGGTTTTCCCTCGATCCAAATGGGATGTAGAAGGTAAAGGGCGAATTATTCTCATAGGTAAAGCACAATTGTACCGTGCCGTCGGGGTTGTCAATTTTACAGATACCCGTAAGGCTCACCCGGTCATTACACCCCACTTCGGAGTTGACAAAGAGCTTACCTGGGGTCTGGCTTATATTGTAGGACTCATATCCCGAAAGATTACTAAGGTCCGCAATAACGTCGTACTCACCTTCCTGCAAGTCACCCGTCACCGGGTTGCCAAAGGCATCGACTAGGGAGAAATTGTTTAAAATGGGGGCAGGGTCGTTGCACTGAAGCCCTTCCACAGAGACCCCAAAAGTATTCGGGATTGGATCTCCCTGGACTATATATGCAGTTCCCGATATTATGATATTCAGCTCAGCATTTTCAACAGTAAGATCCCCTTCCAAATAGGTTACGTTATAATTATCCGGTTGCACCTGGGTGAGTATGGATGTCGTATCCCCAAACTCACACCCGTCTAGCGGGCTGTAAAGCAGGGTGCCAAAAATCTGGTCAGGTGTTTCGCCGAATGGCAGATTAGCTTCTGTAAAGGTGGGATCCTCCGTACTCAGCGTAAACCCGAAATCAAAGGGACCTTCATCTCCATAAGTGATGGTCCCCGGGTTCACCGTCAGGGTAAGGTCAAAGGGCAGAACATTAAAGAGACCTGATGTAAATGTGATGTCATAATTTTCTGAACTGCCCTCACTGTCTAAGGAAAAACTATGAGGACTTCCCGGAACATCACATTCTTCACAGTCCAGTTCGAAATTCAAACCATCGGGAAAAACATCTTCCAGGGTGTCGTCGTACTGGAGTTGAGGATCCAGCAACGTCAAATCGACCATAAACTCTTCCGGGGTGGGTATGGTTCCGTAGGTCCGTGTAATGTCCTCCGCAGTTACCTCGAGAGGTGCGGGAAGTATCTCCACCGGAACCGGTGTACTGGTAGCAACAAAATTATTATTGAATACCCTGCCCGTTCCTACATATTGAATACCGGCATCCTTACCCGTAATGAAATTTACAGGAAATACCGAAATAGAAGGATCTGTTCCTACATCTGAGCCCTCTGCGGAATTGAATAAGACTACTGAATTTTCGGCATCCGCCGCAAAAGGATCGGGTTGGGTCTCATCTGCATTCACCAATCTGAACCGATTCGTAGTCCCATCGTTTACCAACCTGAAGGAGCGTCCGTTGACCAGTCGGAATCGATTGATCAACTCTCCGTCATAGGAGGCCGCACCTTCCGAAAACTCTACTCCATTGACCAGTCGGAATCTATTGGTCGTACCATCCGGTTGCACCAGATCGTATTCATTATCATTCACCAGTCTGAAGAGATTCGTCAGGTTGCGTCCGTTGACCAACCTGAAGCGATTTGCATTGGCAAAAAGATCCGGGTCAATTTCTATGATTTTGGTATTCTCATCCCATGGTTGATCACTTGAGTCACCGTTGACAAGGCGGAAACGATTGCTCAATGGAGATGACTCATCCACAATTTCCTGAGATACATAGAATGTTTGATTGACCAGCCTGAAACGATTCGTTGTCCCACCAGCTTCGTCAAAACTGATTTCAGGCTCACATTCCCCATTGACCAACCTGAATCTGTTGACCTCAGGGTCGGGATCCTCACAGTTGACCAGCCTGAAACGGTTAGTTTCTCCATCGTTGACCAACCGGAAACGACCATTGGCAATAACGGCTACGGAATTTACAAGCCTAAAGGCATTCTTATGTGCTACCTCGTATTTATCCTTCTCCGATTGGGCGATGGGTACTGGGTTCCCATCATCATCCACATAGTTGAAAATATAATCAATACCAGGAAAGGGTTCTCCATATACAAGTGTTTCCGGATACTCGACCGAAATCTCAACATGGGTTGGATCAATCGTCAGGTTCCCTGCCTGGATCTCTCCATTCTCGTCATTGCCATCATCATCAAAACTGTAGAGCTCCAGTATTCCAGGGTTTACGTTTTCCAGATCGACATTAAGAATTACAGAAAAAGTGACACTGGTAGGTGAATCTACCTGATCTGTGGTGGTATATGAAACCGGAAAGAGCGTTTCGTCGTAAAACAAATCCAGTTCTTCCTGAGGTAGCGGCTCCCCTGTTTCGGCATCCACAACAGTAAACCCAAAGAGCTCAGGATTATCCACCGGATTTACAGAGGTTCCATAAAATCTGGTAATATCGTTGGGCCGAAGAATTACATTCTTTGCAGGAATATCGAAAAAACCTACAGTTTCCGAGGTTCCACCTCCACCATCATCTCCAATGGCCCCTGACAGAGCGGGAGTAAATATATTCCCATTGCCATTACCTGTAAACTCCGGTATAGTTACCGTAAGGGTCTCGCTATTTACAAATGTGGTAGGTAATTCCTCGCCCTGAAAAAAGACTACAGATTCCTCTGTAAAATTCTGACCTTCATAATTAACCACAAATTCACCCTGTCCAGGTACAAATCCGGGATTATCTTCGAGCCAGTCATCAAAATTCAGGCTAATCAGGCTAGGCGTTGGATTGGCAATGACTCCAAGAGCAAGGTCTGCCCTTACGAAACCTGCTCCGCTTTTCAATGGATCTCCCATGTCTACAGCAGTTTGGAGCAACAAATTTCGCACAGTTATGTCTGGGTCAGTAGCACCTGAAAGATCCGCTCCGTACTTGGTGCCCGCTTCCATGATCATAGCTGCTACAGCCGCTACGTGAGGTGCCGCTGCAGATGTGCCAAAAAAGTTAGGCTGGCCGTCTCCGTCGAAATCCGGGCCAATGGGTACCGTTGTATCCCCGCCTGTAGGGCCCATGGCATCGGGTTTTGAACGGACTTCATTATTCGTTGTTGTACCCCCG
>CAZEQO010000006.1:27640-37806 GCA_964514365.1 uncultured Robiginitalea sp.
AGAGGAGCTCTGCTGTGGGACAGGAGTGGGATCAACCCTGTCGAAACGCACAGCGCCAACGGTAAAGTTCTTTTCTGCATTCGCATGGCCCACAACGGTAGAGGCTTCCAGGGCCGGAGAGGCAATAAACTCCGAAGTATCGCCGGATCTGAAGACCACATATTTAAAAGTAGTCGGAGTCATTGCGCTACCTTCACCTCTTTCGATAAACAGGTTGGTCGTAGTTGGGTTCAGTACCAGAAAATACAGGAAATCCATGGGGTCTTTTCCAAAGTTGACCACATTGGAACCGAAATCCAGAATATCCGGTGATTCCCCGAGGTAAGCATTTAAATCTACCTGGGCTCCGCCTTCCCCAAGGGAAGCGTGGTTATCGTCCCATTGAAGGGATATAATGTAAAAGCCCGGATCCAGGGTCAGGGTTTGCTCTGTGTTCCCGCCTCCCCAGTCGTGAAAGGTTTCGAAGGGCGCAGGGGCAGGAGTAAATACCTGCTGGATGGACTTTGAACCGAAATTACCCGCCGCCGAAAAATACATGACCCCGGCATCTACGGTATTGTTTACTTCCTGGGCTACTACATCGTCTTTCCACATCGCCTCATCGATATACTGCACATCATCTACAATAATATCACAACCCGCCAGGCGCAAAGCCTCAATTTGAGAGGCAAAATTATACTTGCCATTGAATCCGGTTGCGAATTTGAGGCTGGCATCGGGAGCTACATCATGAATCAATTGCAACATGGCGCGGCCCTCGTCACTTCCATTATCATCGAGGTCTTCCAATACATCTACCGCTATCTTCTGGTCCTGATTTGGGTTGGACGGGCCGGGAAGATCTGCACCCAGCTGGTCTGATAAATACCCATTGTTATCGTCAAAACTATCCGAAATGACCCCTATGGTGATCCCTTCTCCGGTCACTTCCCATCCCAAACGGGCAATATTCGCCCGCATGGCCGCGACCCCTTCACTCAGCACCGCTCCGGTATTTGTCAGAGCCAGTTTTCCATCAAGAACCTGAATGAGAAAGGGGGAATCGTCCAGTACCAGCAGGTTTTCAATAGGCACATAACAGGAGACATAGGCTGCGGGGTTTGCCGCATCATAGTCACGGAGGAAATCTCCATTGGGTAGTATTCCTGATTGGACCCCGATAGAAGCCAATTGGCCCAGCAAGTTATTGAACTGCCCGTCGGCAACTACAATTTGGACAAGTACCTTGGGAACACCGTCATCGATTCGGATTTTATAGAGAAAGTCATTATATACATTGGCCGGATCATATCCGTTCTTACCGAGGATTGCCAGTGCATTACTCAATTTCCCTTCGTGAAGCAGGATAACATCTTCATCTTCGGTCGCTTCCCTGAGATCACAATTCTCTACGGTCACAAAACCTGTACCGACAACGGTACAGCTGCTTTCTGAGCTCGTTGCAAATGTATCACTGACACTCACGGTATACTCGGCACTTCGCACCGGGCTTACCGAAATACTGGCTCCGGTGCCTACCTGAGTACCATTAGGGTCAAACCAAACAAACGTATATGTACCGTTACCACCGGATGCGGTTGCCGTGAGGGTGATACTTTCACCCCGGCATACCGATTGGCTATCAAAAGAAACCGAAATTGCTGTATTTACACTGATATTCAGAGTAACCGCCGGACTCGCGCAAGCATTCAATGCATCATAATAGAATGCATAGTAGTTTGTCCCTGGCACTGGAATTTGATCTCCGGCAACGTGATCTCCCAAAACAAGAGGGTCTGAATTGGTGCTCCATGTAAGGGGTGCTCCTGAAGGGGCTGTGCTATTAACGAAAGAATCCAGGGAAGGAACGGTTTCGTCCGCGCAAAAATCGGCGGGTACACTGGCATCAAGAATAGGAGCCGTTTCCCCTGCTTCGCAAGGTGCACAAATTGCCGCAACTTCTTCAGGGGTGCTTTGGGTTCCCGGAAGACCATCTGTCCCGGAAGCTGTGAAATACAGGATACCTGAACTAAATGTCCCACTATTCTTGGCATTTCCACCCAATACCGTCAGTCCACCCACCCCGCGAGTGGTTTCATTGTTATTGTAATTCCCGGATTCCAGGATAAAACATCCGTTGGACAACTCGATAACTCCATTATTTATGACGTTACCATCCTTAAAGAATTGACTCCTGGTGACAATTATTGTACCATCATTATTGAGGATTCCAGGGCCGATGATCACTTCTGCATTGGTAGCCTCAAGGCGCCCTCCATTTCGTATATTCAGGTTGCCCGGGTTGTCCAGGGTCGCCCCGTTGATGAGCAATTCACCCCTGTTTCTAAGGACAATGTTCGTCCCGCTGGAATTCACTACATCGTGGTTGATCACAACGGTAGCGTTTCTGATTTCATAATCCGGTACCCTGTCGTCCTCCCAGGTGGAAGGGGCACTCCAGTCCCCCGGGGATACAGTAACGAAATCCTGGGCCGAAACCGATAGGGAAAACAGTAGGAACAACGAGAATATCAGGCCAGAAACAATATTCTGCCTTGCACTGAGGGGTAATTTTTTTATCATGTGTTGGTTATTTAAGCCACAGCAAAGCTTAAATATGTTTAATCCCGGAAAGAAGACTTGGGGTAGTCACCTTTTATCTGGAAGTCCGAAAATTCAGACCCGTCCAAAAAGCTGAGTGAATATACAAAATAATGTGATGGCGATGCCGAGAAATATTTAATTATCAGGTTCTTAGGGATGAAATGCAATAACTGACCGATAAACAGCAAACACCTACTCTCATAAGTCGTTGAATTGGAGTCAATTCCCAGTAGACCTATGCGTTGTTGACCCATATGATTATTTAGTATCTTTATCCAGGAACCACCCAAACATCAAATGCCAAAAAAAAATATAGGATTTAACCCCGAAAAATTAACCCCGGAAGATAAGCTCTCGGTTTATTGGGAAAGCATCAATTATATTGTTGGTCTGAATCGCTCTTCTGAGATCAAGGCCGGACTGATCATTTCATTTTACGGGCTGCTTCTTGGGGTAGTATTACAGGTAATTACCACTCTGGAAACATCCTTTAAGCTCACAACCCTTTTAATTGTAGTGCTTATCGCATTTGCCTTTTTTGTGAGCCGCTCTATCTACTTCAGCTTTCGGTGTTTTCTCCCACAGATCGAGACCAAGTTCAATAAGAATATGTTTTTCTTTCACGACGTCATTACAAAATATGGAGATATTAACTCCTTCGCGGGGGAGTTTATCGATCTGCTCGATGATGAGGAGCGGCTGTATACCCAACTTGGAGAGCAGATATTCGTGAATTCATTGATTGCCGACAAAAAATTTGCCGATGTGAATAACTCGGTAAAAAACCTGGTTTACAGTTTTATACCCATGCTCATTGGGGTTGTAATAATCGTCGCGGCACTTTTTCTTTAAGAAGCTTTTCTGGAACTCTTTTCAGACGCGGCAGCCTTTGCTTTCAAGCCATCTAAAACCTTTCGCTTGTTTGCTGCGCGGTTGCTTTTGGCCCAATCCGTATGAAACTGATGACTCTCCAGAAACCGGATCTGAAGATCCAGCCAGTCCGTTTGGTTCTCTACTACTCCGAAATACAGGAATTCCTCATACAGACCCTGACTCAACTGCGGATAGTCTTCCCTCCCAAGATAGTCAAGATCGGCATCTGAAAGGATCTCCTCATATAGATTCTTAGGTTTTTGGGGGACTTTAGTTGCCCGGATCAGCCCGTCGATTACGGCAATTTCCTTGTCGGAATACTCGGTCAGCATTGGTCGTACTTCGACAATACTGCGCTCCTCGTGTTCCTTGGGATCAAAGATGTATCCGTAATCATGTGCCACTGCGGCAATACGAATGAGATTGGCTACACGATCGGAAAGTAAATAATACTCAATATAGAAATTGCAGACGTTGGATACATCTATGGTATGGTTCAGGCAATGGTAGTGCAGGTAATCCGGAAGCCTTTCTGAGAGCTCGTCCAGAATTTGATGGCAGACTTTCGGGTATGCTTTTTTATTGTCAAGTTCCATAGAAATCATTTGGACCCCAGTGCGGATTCCTTATAACTTAAACTAAAATAGGGTGCTGATATTGTATTTACTTGGATTTTAGACACTCGAAGGGAGTATCAGTTTTGGCTGTTGTAATACAAGTATAAGATAATTTTTCGAGGTAATTATTCATTAAAAACAGAATTTCAGGCTAAGATGGTTTCAGGAACATCCGCAAAATACATTTTAAACGCCTGGCCCTTGACCTTTAATTCACCCCGATAGGTAAAGGGGAATTCATCTTTTAATTCCTCGTAGATGGACTCAGAAACATTGATGCGACCCGGAACAGATCCTGATTCCATTCGCGCAGCGATATTAACCGTGTTACCCCAGATATCGTAGGCGAATTTTTTGGTGCCCACAACCCCGGCAACCACGGGGCCGGAATTCAATCCAATTCGGATCCTGAAAGGATAGATTCCCGGTGGGGGTGAAAGTTCTGTATCATTGACGAATTTCAGGATTTCACGGGCCGCCCCAAAAGAATCCCGGACATGGGTAGTATTGGGGGTCGGGATCCCTCCCGCGCACATATAGGCATCTCCGATCGTTTTAATCTTCTCAAGCCCATGCCGCTCGGTAATTTCATCGAATGTTTTAAAATAATAATCCACGCTCTTTACGAGGTTTTCAGCAGAAATTCGTTCCGCTACCAGGCTAAAGGCCTTAAAATCCGTAAAGAGTACTGTAATGTGTTCAAATTCTTTAGCCTTGATAAACCCGTTTTCCTTAAGCTCCTCGGCCGTTTCTTTGGGCAGGATATTCAAAAGGATCTCCTCAGACCGGTTCCGCTCAAAGGCAAGACGCTTGTTGGTGCGGCGGATATAGAAATACTGGAAGACAAAACCGGCAATAATCGCCAGGAACAAGCCGATGATGATCTGGAAAAGCTGCTTGGAACGGGCATCTTTTTCAATCTGTAGCTCGTTCAGGTCATTTTGGGTATTCAGGAGTTTAATTTCATTTTCGGCATTCTCCAAATCGAACTGGACGCGGAGGTTGCTCATTTCCCTGTTATAGCTCTCATCCTTTAAGGCGTCTTGTATTTCGGCATATTTCTTTTGTGCCTCATAAGCCATAGAATATTCAGATCGGGCAGCATAGGCTTCAGATAGTCCCTGGTAAATTTCACTCTGCTCTTCCAATACGCCCGTTTGTTCAGCCAATTCAAGAGCTTTAATAAAATCCTGGATGGCTTCAGAGTAAACCTTTAATTGTGATTTTACCTGACCCAGGGTCAAGAAAGTAATCGTTTCCTGCCCTATATTGGGTTTGGCCTCAGCTTCTGCCCGGGCTAATTCCAGGTACTCCAACGCTTTCGGGTAGTCTCCCATTTTATAATAGGCTTCTCCCAAAGAATTCAAAGGATATGCCTCATAGAACCCGAGCTCCCCAAAGGTCGAAAGCGCATCTTCGAGATAGGGTATGGCTTCTGAAGGTTGTCCTGTATCTATGTACCACTCCCCAAAGTTGAGTTGGCTGCCCGCTACCCCTAATTTATAGTCAATAGCCTCAAACATCTCTATGGCCTTCTGGTAATTATTGATGGCCTGCGGCCAGGTAATTGAGTCCAGTTGGTACACCGTTCCAAGGTTCATATGCGCGGTTCCCATTCTAAGGGTATCCCTTACAATTTGGGCATTCCTGAGGGATTTAATATAGAAATCCAGGGCTTCAGGGTTGTTGCCCAAATCGGCATATACGGATCCCAGGTTACTCTGGAGGTTACTGATTCCTATAGTATCTGATTCCTTTTCATAGACCCTGAGGGAGCGGCCAAAATAATCAAGCGCAGCCTGCAGGTCTCCCTGGTCGTAATAAATATTTCCGATGTTCTTAAAACCCAGGGCTTTCCCAACTTCATATCCCACATCATCGGACAATTCTATAGCTCGTCGGGAAATCAGGATGGCAGAATCCGGGTTTGAACCCCTTAAATCATCAAATTGATCGAGCAGGTTCTTAATTCTTGTCGTATCGACATATTCTTTGCCCTCCAGGGCATCCGACCCCTTTTTCTCGATTTGCTCCTGTGACATCAGCAGGGAAGGAATGATTAAAAGACCAAATAAGATAACCTTCAGGATGCGCCCAGGTCCCATTGATAAAGTGATGTCATTCATGCCTTTAAAAGTAGCAATAATTGCGCATTTACATAAGCCGGGCACTAAAAATAGCACAGGCTGCCTTTCCAACTGCACGGAAGTACATAGATCAAATACCAACCACCTTAAAACGCAGCACTTGAATCCGGCTTCAAATTTTTTCATACCTTGAGAAAATCAACCCGTTAACAAACTATTGGAAATCATGAAAAAGCTCAGTAAAAACGACGTTAAGCAGGAAGTATTCGATCTGTACGACGCCTACGCCCATAACCAGATAAACCGTCGCCAATTTGTGGACAAACTCTCCACCTACGCCGTGGGCGGGATTACGGTCATGTCGCTGATGAGCTTTATGATGCCGGATTACAAAAACAAGATTCAGGTACGCCAGGACGATCCACGGGTGCAATCTGCATATATCAACTACAATTCCGAGAACGGGGGTGGGGAGATGAAAGCCTTATTTGCACGACCTGCCGGTGTTGAAGGCAAGCTGCCCGGTATTGTGGTGGTCCATGAAAACCGGGGCCTCAACCCCTATATCGAAGACGTCTGCCGACGGGCAGCCCTGGCCGGGTTTGTAGCCCTGGCTCCGGATGCCCTGACTCCTTTGGGGGGATATCCCGGGAATGACGATGAGGGGCGCACCCTGCAACGGGAGCGCGATCGCAATGAAATGCTGGAGGACTTTATCGCGGCCTTCGTCCACCTGAAAAACCGGGCAGGATGTTCTGGGAAAGTAGGAGTTGTAGGGTTTTGTTTCGGGGGATGGATCTCGAATATGATGGCAGTACGAATCCCGGGGCTCGGGGCGGCGGTGCCTTTTTATGGCAGTCAACCCCCCACAGAAATGGTCCCACAGATACAGGCTCCCCTGATGCTGCATTACGCCGGTTTGGACGAGCGGGTAAACGCGGGATGGCCGGAGTACGAGGCGGCGCTAAAGGCGAATGGAAAAGAGTACCAGGCGTTTTTCTACCCCGAAAAGAACCACGGCTTCCACAACGATACCACCCCGCGTTACGATAAAGAAGCGGCCGAACTCGCCTGGAACCGGACCATTGATTTCTTTAGGGAGAAACTCGCTTAGAACCCGGCTTTTTCAAGCCTTTTAATTTCCCGGACTACCGTTTGGCGTAACATTTCCCATCGCGGCTTTACACCCACATAAGTCTCGTGAAGAAAATCAGTGGTTATCGCCCGTTCTGAAACGCGGTTCAGATAAGTTATTTGGTTTAAAAGGGTAGTCTTGAAAAGCTCCATATCCGGGTAGCTCTCATAAAAAGGAAAATGATCATTGAGGTAGTCCAGGTAGTTCTCGAAAGATCGTTTTCCATCTACTTCAATTTCACGGAGCAACCGCATATCGGCCTCCCATATTGCCATGGCCCGGCGTACGGAATCATTCCGGATGACTGCCAGCTTTCCGGAACCCTGTAGGTCTTCAATAGTTCCTTCCAGGGTCATATGTTTGGTATATCCCAAAACATCTAATTGAAGTTCTAGGAGTTGTTCATTCGGAATATCCTCCGGGGCACGCCTGCTGAAGGCAATAATTGAATCACACGCCCTGGTGGCTAGCCCGGATTTTTCAATGACACGATCCAACTCCTGCAGGTTGCCCTCGAGATCCTTCTGGAACTCCCTGAGGTATGTCACTTCCTGCTTTCGGTCTGCCCTGAAATCTCTTCGATCATTAATGTAAAGGGCAATAAGGATACCGATCACCACAAGGGCAATTTCGCCTATAGCATATAACAGATAACGTAGAACACGGCCATAAGCAACGGCATCACTCCTGAGGCCTCTAAAGAATCGAAACATCTTTGAATCGTTTTTCCAATACCTCTAAAATAATGGAAATTTTATGGCTGCCCTGAGATGTAGTTCCTTTCCCTTTATTCCTGTTTTTTCTTACGGGGCCTTGGAAGCACTTCTTCAGGGAATGGAAATAGAATCGTCGAGTTCTTTTCGGCTGCGATATTAGACAGGGTTTGGTACAGCCGTAACTTAATCGCAGAAGGTGACTGGTCAATCATTTTCCCGGCCGCCAAAAGGGTGCCGGCCGCCTGTTCTTCTGCCTGGGCCAGGATGATCCGGGCTCTCCGGGAACGCTCGGCCTCCGCCTGGTTGGCCATCATCCTTCGCATATTCTCAGGGAGCTGAATATCCTTAATCTTGACATCTATAATATCTATACCCCACTGTTGGGTCTCCTGCTCGACTATGGACTTGATGTTCTTCCCCATCTCTTCCCGCTTGGAAAGAATGGTGTCGAGTTCTACTTTTCCGCAAACATCCCGCAGGGCGGCCTGGGAGAGTTGGGTGATCGCAAAGTTGTATTCCTCTACTTCGAGTACGGCTTTTTCGGGATTATCGATTTTAAAGAAAACCACCCCGTCAATGCTACAGGGAACATTGTCTTCCGTCATCACTTCCTGGGAGATGATATTGATAGTAATTACGCGGATATCCACTTTTTGAATGGTTTCCACAACGGGAATTATCCATCGAAACCCGGGTTTCAGGGTTTTGACATATTTCCCAAAGCGAAACTTCAGGGCGCGTTTGTATTCGTAAACGATTCGGATACCTGAAAAAAAGAGAAGCAACAAGAGGGCTGAGAAAAACAGTACGGGATTCATTGGACCAGAGTTTAGGATTCAGGAAAAGGTACACCAACTATCCATAGGGTAACATGATAAAGGTCATACCCTGTGGACATTCCTTTGTTCTCCTGATTGCATGAAAATTAATACCATACCTGACTTGCATCATACCCCTAATGCCATGAATATCATTCCTTTGTAAGATACAATTCAGCTGTTATGGTTTTTACAATAGCACTCTTACTTTTGACGGCGTTTCTCATCTATATGCTGCTCATGCCCCTCGAGTTGGTAATTGATAGCTACACTGGCCAGTATTACCTGCGTGCGGGTTTTCTGGCGCGGTTAAGCCTGGAAAAGGACCGCCTGGAACTCCTGCGGTTACATCTGCAGGTGTTCTTCCTTAACTTCTACTGGCGACCCTCTGAATTACAGGCATTGGGAAGGCAAAAAAAGCAATCGAAAGTGGAAACAAAAGATCGAAAAAAAACACGCATGACGCTGATCCAGGTAAGGCGCGTTATACGCTCTTTCAGGGTGAAAGTCCTGCAACTCGAAATCGATACGGGTAACCCGATACTCAACGCGCGTCTGCTGCCACTTACTTTTATGTTTGGACAGCGCACAAGACAAATTAGAATCAATTTCCGAAATCGAAATTTTATCCTGTTGCACTTAGTCAACAGGCCGATAGACATACTTAAAGCATTCATTAACCCTAAAAATTAGACGTCATGGAATTACACTTTGAAGAATTACTGGAAAAAATCACGGAGTTTATGAAATCAGAAGCCAATACAGAAACCGTGGTTGGCAAGGCCTTTGAACTAGGCGAATTCACTTGCGTGCCCGTCATCAAACTGGGTATGGGCTTTGGCTCCGGCGGTGGCGAAGGGACTGAACTTAAAAAAGGAAAAGGCCAGGGTGCGGGTGGTGGTGCCGGGATGGGTCTGGAACCCATCGGTTTCCTGGTCACCAAGGGGGATCATATCTCCTTCCTACAGGCTGGCAAAAGCAGCGGCCTGGCAGCAGCCTTTGAAAAGGTGCCGGACCTCATCGAGAAACTGACTCAAAACAAAAAGCAGGAGGAGTTGGTCTGAAACGTTCTTTTACTTTAAAAAAGCGTACCCGCCGGGGGTACGCTTTTGGTTTGTGGGGTCTACTATTGACCTTCCGACCTTGTAAGTGTCTACAGTTTTACTCCATGTTCGGTTCGTCTGCCCGGAAGGATTATCTTTGAAATTTAATGGTATTTTTAAGTATCGGATTTCCTAAAGCGTAATTTGGCTCTTAATTAGGTGCCTTGTCCCGCAATCGGTTTAAATTCCTGGTCCCATGACGCAACCCAGCATCCTCCGCCATTTTTTCCTTAG
>CAZEQO010000006.1:37816-39606 GCA_964514365.1 uncultured Robiginitalea sp.
TGGAGTACTCTTCTGACTTTCCAACCCGATAATTGACCACAATGTTGCTCCTTATTCAGTTCGTCCGCCCGGAAGGATTATCTTTGAAGTTTAAAAGTGTTTTTAACTAAATAGGATTTCCTAGAGCATATTTTCGCTTTATTTAGATGCCCTGTCACTCAATCGGTTTAAATCACTGATCCCATGAAGCAAACCAGCATCCTCCATCAATCTTTCATTAGGTTCATTTTCCTCTTTCTTCCCCTCTCTGCGATAGCCTTTCAGAACATCGGTACAACGACTGGGGATTCTACCCGCACACGCCAGCCCGAAGCGATCGCTATTGCCAGTGTTCTCTCTGAAATCGAGGGTGCCAAAAGCGAAATCCAGGTTAATTACGAAAAAATTAAGCCGGGCAAAGGACTGATCCGCATCGACTCCCTTTACCCGATATACAAGAAACTCCTGACTACCAAAGAAAAGGAAGCCAGGCAGTTTCTCAACTCCAACCCGAATCGTCAGAAAATAGATAACCTGATCATAAAATGGGGGGAGTACGAAGCACAGCTCCTGGGATGGCAATCCGATATTGCTGTATACGCGAGTCGGAACATGCGCCTTCTGGAAAGTTTTCGCAATGAAAGCAGAGTATGGAATCTTACCCTGGAAAAGGCCAGAGAAGAAGAAGCCCCCTCTGAACTGATCTCAAGTATAGAAGCGCTTATAGGAGACTACTCCGAAATCGAGCAGAAAACCAGACAAAACAACAACACATACCTACGCTTACAAACGCATATCAACAAATTGCTCGACATTCAGAAAAGCGTGGTTAACTCCCTTTATGAAAAAAAATCATCAGAGACCTATAACCTGTTATACCAGAGGCATCGGCCAATCTGGGCAGTAACTTTTAGCAAAGAAGCCTCTTCTGCACAAACTCAAATAGGCACCAGTCCAATATCAGATTCCCTGTCAGGAACCCCGGAGTTGATTCGGACTCACAGGATACATTTACTTTGGTTTATAATCCTGGGAATAGGGCTTTTTGTGCTGATTTTCAATATGAGAAATCGCCTGCGCACACTAAAACCTGAGGGAATTGACGCTCCGGATTCCTATTTGTACTTAATACTCCATATGCCCGTAATTACCGGGGCTTTCCTTTTAGTCGCCATTTTGAAACTGAGCCTGGCCTCTGCACCCAAAATGCTCGAAGATTTCTTTACCATGGCGCTTTTGCTGCTGGGAATTTTCATTGTGCGTCCAAGGGTACCCCAGCGGTTCAGGGGATTGCTTTACTTCTCCATACTCTTTTTTATCCTTAATACCATCAAAACCTATTTGTGGTTTTCCTCTACAAACTACCGCATTTTTATGTTTGTTGAGGTCTTACTCTTTGTAGGTGTACTTTTGTTCTACGTTCGCCCTTACAGGCAGACGAAAGCCGAAATTTCAAATTCCCTGGGTGCACTGATTCTAAATCTTGTGCCCCTGGTCTATTTGCTGAGCGCCATTTCGGTGGTAGCGAACCTCATTGGGTATACCAACCTGGCGGATTTTCTTCTGAAAGTTTCTCTGAATTCGGCCTTGATGCTCATTATTGCCTATGCCCTGTTCCTTTCCTTATCGGCTGTAGTGCAGGGATGGCTTGTACAACGATATCTCAGAAACGTCCATCAGAGCCCCGAACTTTTAGGCTTTTTGAAAAAAAGGATACACTATTTCATACGGTTTATTGTAGCTACAATATTTGTGTCCTTCTTTTTAAACCTGATCGATGAGTGGCGCGCGATCAAAGAGGTGGTGAGTAG
>CAZEQO010000007.1:0-4736 GCA_964514365.1 uncultured Robiginitalea sp.
CGCCCGCTCCGCGCGCAGGCGCTCGGCGTCCTTTTGTTGCTGCAACCGCTCTTGCTCCAGGGCCTGGACATTCAAAGAGGGTGACAGAGCTCCACAGGCTGCAGCCGTCATACATACAGACTTTGAAAAGGGCTTTATCCGCGCAGAGGTCATCGCCTTTGCAGATTACCAGGCGCTGGGCAGCGAGGCAAAAGTTCGGGAAGCCGGTAAAATGAGGGTTGAGGGGAAAGAGTATGTGGTGCGTGATGGTGACGTCATGCACTTTCGATTTAATGTCTGAGCCCGGTTTATGTTGACGTGAGGGCCCCGGATTGTAGAATATCAACATTTTCGATGGGTCCTTTGTTAATTACTTTAACTACCCTGCATTTTGATTTCATCCCCTAAATTTTATATTAGCAAGGGTAAACCCCCTATTTATGGCGCAAACGCAGTATACCGAAGATAATATACGGTCCCTGGACTGGAAGGAGCATATTCGTATGCGCCCTGGAATGTATATCGGAAAACTCGGGGACGGCTCCTCTCAGGACGATGGCATCTATATTCTGCTAAAGGAGGTGATCGATAATTGTATCGATGAATTCGTGATGGGGGCGGGGAAAACCATAGAGATTGGCATTAAAGAAGAGCGGGTGACCGTCCGTGATTTCGGACGGGGAATACCCCTGGGGAAAGTTGTGGACGTGGTGTCAAAAATGAATACCGGAGGAAAATACGACACCCGTGCATTTAAGAAATCAGTCGGCCTCAATGGTGTAGGTACCAAAGCCGTCAATGCCCTATCGTCTTATTTTCTTGTCGAATCCAGCAGGGAAGGAAAGTCGAAAACAGCGATTTTCGAACGCGGAGAGCTTCAGGACGAAGAAATGCTGGAGGAGAGTTCCAGGCGACGGGGGACCAAGGTTTCTTTTGTTCCGGATACAGAAATCTTCAAAAAATTTAAATACCGCAACGAGTATGTAGAGCGAATGCTGCGCTACTACGTATATCTCAACCCGGGCTTGACCATTATTTTTAACGGGGAGAAATTCCACTCGGAAAACGGCCTGAAAGACCTCTTAGAGGACTACAACAATCCTTCAGATTTTCTGTATCCCGTAGTGCATCTCAAAGGAACCGACATAGAAGTCGCCCTCACTCATAGCAGGACGCAATACAGCGAGGAGTATCACTCCTTTGTCAATGGGCAATACACTACGCAGGGAGGAACCCATCAATCTGCATTCCGGGAAGCGCTTGTGAAGACCCTGCGGGATTTCTACGGTAAGAATTATGACGCCTCCGACATCCGTAAATCGGTGATATCCGCCATATCCATCAAGGTTATGGAACCGATATTCGAAAGTCAGACCAAGACAAAACTGGGCTCGACCGAAATGGGGGGTGACCTGCCCACTGTTCGTACCTATATCAATGATTTTGTGGGGCGCAACCTGGATAATTACCTCCATAAGAATCCCGAGATCGCCGAGAAAATCCAGCGTAAGATCATCCAGGCGGAAAAAGAAAGGAAAGAGCTCTCCGGGATTCGTAAACTGGCCCGGGAAAGGGCTAAGAAGGCCAGCCTGCACAATAAGAAGCTGAGGGACTGCCGGATTCACCTGGACAGCATGAAAAGCGACAGGCGTCTGGAAACCACCCTTTTTATCACCGAAGGGGATTCCGCTTCGGGGTCAATAACGAAGTCCAGGGACGTCAATACACAGGCCGTCTTTAGCCTGAGGGGCAAGCCATTGAACTCCTATGGGATGAGTAAAAAAATCGTCTATGAAAACGAAGAGTTTAATTTGCTCCAGGCGGCACTGAATATCGAAGATTCCATAGAAAACCTCAGATATAACAATATCGTCATCGCCACGGATGCCGATGTGGATGGTATGCACATCCGCCTGCTGCTGATCACTTTTTTCCTTCAGTTTTTCCCGGAACTCATCAAAGAGAATCACCTTTATATCCTTCAAACACCCCTTTTTCGGGTAAGGGATAAAAAACAAACCATCTACTGTTATAGCGAAGAAGAGAAGCGAGAAGGTATCGCCCGTTTATCGGGAAAACCCGAAATTACGCGTTTTAAAGGCCTTGGTGAAATATCTCCCGATGAATTCAAGCACTTTATCGGAGATGATATTCGGTTGGAGCCCGTTATGATGGACAAAGCCATGTCGATTGAAGAGCTTTTGAAATTTTACATGGGTAAGAATACACCCGATCGGCAAGGGTTTATTATCGATAACCTAAGGGTGGAATTGGATTTAGTCGCAGAATAACAAAACTTAAAAGATAGCTTCTTTCTTTTATGGAAGAAAACGAAACCCCTCAGGGGCCACAAGAAGAACCGCAGGATCAGGAAGCCCTAACACGGGTAACCGGAATGTACAAGGACTGGTTTCTGGATTACGCTTCCTACGTTATTCTGGAACGCGCGGTACCGGCCATTGAGGATGGTTTTAAGCCTGTACAGCGTCGTATCATGCATTCCCTTAAGGAGATGGATGACGGGCGTTACAACAAGGTTGCCAACGTAGTGGGGAATACCATGCAATACCATCCCCACGGGGATGCGAGTATTGCCGACGCATTAGTGCAATTGGGTCAGAAAGATATCCTGATCGACACCCAGGGAAACTGGGGGAACATCCTTACCGGGGATGGGGCAGCGGCTTCCCGATATATCGAAGCGCGCCTTTCCAAATTCGCCCTTGAAGTTGTTTTTAGCCCCAAAATTACCGAATGGCAGCTGTCATATGACGGCAGGAGGAAGGAACCCGTCCACCTGCCTGTGAAATTTCCACTGTTACTCGCCCAGGGGGCGGAAGGAATCGCTGTGGGGCTTTCCACAAAAATATTGCCCCACAACTTCAACGAACTCATAGAGGCTTCTATCAAGCACCTGAAAGGGCAGCGCTTTACGTTGTTTCCTGACTTCCCGACGGCCGGGATCATCGATGTTGCCAATTACAACGACGGGGAAAGAGGAGGTAAGATCCGGGTGCGTGCAAAAATTGCACAAGAGGACAAGAACACCCTGAAAATAAGCGAAATACCCCACGGCACTAATACTTCTAGTTTAATAGATTCTATCTTAAAGGCCAATGACAAAGGCAAGATTAAGATCAAGAAAATTGAAGATAATACAGCTGCAGAAGTAGAAATTCTTGTGCACCTGCCTTCCGGTATTTCCCCGGATAAAACGATTGATGCCCTGTATGCCTTTACAGCTTGTGAATCTTCCATATCACCTCTGGGTTGTGTAATTGAAGACAACCGTCCGATCTTTATAGGGGTTAGTGAAATGCTCAGGCGTTCCACGGAGCATACCGTGGAGTTGCTTAAGGCGGAACTTGAGATACAGTTGCAGGAACTTCAGGATCAATGGCATTTCGCCTCTCTTGAAAGGATTTTTATAGAGAACAGGATTTATCGGGATATCGAGGAAGAAGAGACGTGGGAAGGAGTTATCCAGGCCATCGACAAGGGTCTTAAGCCTTTTACAGGGCACCTGAAAAGACCGGTTACAGAAGAGGATATTACCCGTTTGACCGAAATTCGAATTAAGCGGATATCGCGCTTCGATCTCGACAAAGCCCAGCAATTGATCGATGGGCTGGAGGAGCGAATTGCCCAGACACGGCATCACCTGGAGCACCTTACCGATTATGCGATTAGTTATTTTTCCGAACTTCAAAAGAAATACGGGAAGGGGAGAGAGCGAAAGTCTGAAATCCGCGTCTTTGACGACATTGAGGCGACCAAAGTGGTCATCCGCAACACCAAGCTTTACGTAAATCGGGAAGAGGGTTTTGTGGGAACTTCCTTAAAAAGAGATGAATACGTTACCGACTGCAGTGATATCGATGATATTATAGTGTTTACTGCTGCGGGTGAAATGATGGTCACCCGGGTGGATAGTAAAACCTTTATCGGTAAAAACATCATCCACGTAGCCGTTTTTAAAAAGAAGGACAAGCGCACCACCTACAATATGGTTTATAAAGCCGGCAGGGGCGGTGCTACGTACGTCAAACGGTTTAATGTGACTTCTATTACGCGAGACAGGATGTACAGCCTTACGGGGGATAAGGCGGGATCTCAGGTATTGTATTTCAGCGCCAACCCGAATGGGGAGGCAGAAGTGGTAACAGTTCTCCTTCGGCAGAAAGGCGGTATTAAAAAATTAAAATGGGATCTGGATTTTGCCGATGTCATGATTAAAGGGCGTAATGCAAAAGGTAATATCGTCACAAAATACCCTGTAAAGCGCATCGAGTTAAAAGAGAAGGGGCTATCCACCCTCAAGCCCCGAAAGATCTGGTTTGATGATACGGTTCAGCGCTTGAATGTAGACGGTCGCGGGGAGCTGCTGGGTGAATTCACATCCGATGACCGCTTGTTGATCCTCACCCAAAAAGGGATCGTCAAGACCCCGATACCCGAGCTTACCATGCATTTTGATAACGATATGGTTGTGCTTGAAAAGTGGATTCCCGAAAAACCGCTGACGGCAATCTACTGGGAGGGAGAGAAAGAATTATTTTACGTAAAGCGCTTCCTCATTGAAAACCCGGATAAAGAAGAGTCCATTCTGACTGATCATCCCAAGACCTATCTCGAGGCGATTTTCACAGATTACAGGCCTGTTGCCGAACTGGTTTTCGCCAAGAAAAGGGGGAAAGAGCGCCGGGCGAACCAGACTATAGATCTGGAGGACTTTATCGGGATAAAAGGTATTACGG
>CAZEQO010000007.1:4751-14273 GCA_964514365.1 uncultured Robiginitalea sp.
CTGGGGCGAAAGACACCGGAACGAATTCAAAAGACTCGGACCAGCCCACCTTGTTCTAGAGCACTCCTGGGAGTGACGGCTCCATTAGGTTGTGATACAGAACGGTACCTGATGTCAGAAAATGCCCTGAAGGGATCGGGTAGTCCCTGTAAATCCAAGTCGCCTGGTGTCTCCACAAAAAGGCTTAATCAGTTTTAAAGGCTGTGCCACGGGACGCCTGTGATTCGCCCACAAGCTTATACTCAAAGGTATAGGAATTGTCTGTGGTAGATAGAATTTTCATGTGGATTGGCTTTTCTTCCCCCGGTGATCCCGGATTCAAATTTGTCACGATATATTCGCAGGGGTTGATCCATCGCACGGAGGCCGAGTCTGTTTTTCCCTGGTATTGGGAGATTTCCAGGTCCGCTGAACGTCTGAAAACAGTCGTTTCTTCGACTCCGTCAATTTGTGCTGTGAATTGGAAGGTGCCCGTGTGAAAGCGCTCACAATCCCTTTGCGGTGGGTTGCAAGCCGACATCAGGCCGATAAAGATAAGCAGCGGGAACACTCTCATGGTGTAAAGATAAAACGATTTAGGGGATTCCTACTTCTTTAGACTGGGATGGTAAATACTTTCTGAAGCTACCGTCCTTATAAAAGACGACAATAGATTCAATTTCAGATGCTGCCGGTGGCGGAACCCCCTTAAGCGGATCGGGGAGGGAGGTATCTGCCGCTTTGGACGGAGGGGGCGCCGATTCCGGGAAAACTCCTTTTCCATTTAAGAGCCAGTATAAATTCACCTCCGGGAATTCCCGAACTACCTTTAAGACAAAATCCAGACTGGGTTTATTCCGACCACTGAGCAAATGCGAAATACTCGAGCGCTGAACCCCAATTGCGTCCGCAAATGCGGAAGCCGTTATCTCGTAATGCGATAGGATTTGCTCCAGTCTTTCTTTAAAGGCAGCCGTGTTTACCATGATAACATATTAAAGATTTTCAATTTGCTTTCGCCTTCCCAAAAGGATCGAATGTCGTAATTTTATTTAAACTTATCATAATTATAAAATACGATAACGTATTGAAATAGAATAGTATATATTGTAATGCATTAATTCTATTTACAAATGTAACAATTTGTGATTTCAGCAGCTGCAATAATCTTGAAAATGCGCTATAATCGTTTACAGCTGTAACAAAATTCTACCCTACCTTTACGTCCAGCTTCTAACGAAATGATCGGTTTTTCAGAGTACGAGCAGATAAAAGTAAAGGCCATTCAGGGGCGATACCTGCCACCTGAACCTGTCCATAATTTTTTGAAAACCACCCTGGATGCAAATGGGCTTGAGGTGGCCGGACAGTCCGTGGAGGATCGGGAGATCCTTGCTGTAAAGTTGGGGAGCGGACCGAACAGGGTTCTTGCCTGGTCTCAAATGCACGGAAACGAATCTACGACGACCAAGGCTCTTTTGGATTTTATCCAGGCATGCCAGTTGAACCCGCCCAGGTGGTTGGAAGGTGTGGAGTTACTCCTGGTTCCCGTACTGAATCCGGACGGCGCAAGGGCCTATACCCGGTTCAACGCAAATAATATAGATTTAAACCGCGATGCCCAAAAACTGAGTCAGCCCGAAAGCCTTGTCCTCAGGCGATTGTTTGATTCGTTTAAGCCCCATTATTGCCTGAACCTGCACGATCAGCGAACGATTTATGGTGCAGGAACACCCCCGCGGTCGGCAACCCTGTCCTTCCTGGCTCCGGCCGCGGACCCGGAAAGGGGTTTTTCCGCCTCCAGGCGCAGGGCAGCCGGACTTATTGGAACGATCGTCCAGAGCGCACAGTCAGAAATTGGTATCGGGCGTTACGACGACACCTTTAATTTAGATTGCGTGGGGGATACGTTCCAGGCCGCCGGGGTTCCGACGCTCCTGTTGGAAGCAGGGCATTATCCCGGGGACTACGAGCGGGAGATCACCCGGTTTTATGTGTATAGAGCCCTTTGTAAGGCCTTAGAAGGTGTAGTGAGTGGTCCTGCCGCTTTCAGACCGCTCTCGGAATACCAGTCAATTCCTGAAAACACCACTCCCTTTGTCGATATACTCGTGGAAAATGCTCACCTGCTTGTGCCCAGCCTCCCCTCCGGTCATAAATTGGGATTACAATTCGAAGAGGTACTGCAGGAGGAATCCATTGATTTTCGACCTAAAGTGATCCATAAGGGTGCGCTTACCGGCTTTTATGGGCACCGTGTTTTGGATGCCTCGAAACGCAAAGATTTGGACCAGTTAAACGGTCTCCACCCTTTTTCACGTCCGTAAAAAGTACGACATCCTTAAAAATTTGCATATTCTTTAAAAGAATACGTGTTTTATTACATAATATTTCTTAAAAGTCTATTTTTGCATAAAAAGTATTGAAATGACAAAAGTAAAATTGGATGAAATCGATCATCAGATTCTCGATATGCTTATCGACAATACGCGGACTCCGTTTACTGATATCGCTAAAAAGCTATTGATCTCCGCCGGGACCGTTCATGTGCGGGTTCGTAAAATGGAGGAGTCCGGAATCATCAAAGGAAGTTCCCTGACCCTGGATTATGTGAAATTGGGGTACTCTTTTATCGCCTATGTCGGCATTTTTCTCGAAAAGACCCATCAGACTAAGTTTGTACTCGAGCGCTTAACCGAAATCCCTTATGTTACGGTAGCGCACATTACTACGGGCAAGTTTAATATTTTCTGCAAAATACGAGCGCGGGATACGAACCATGCAAAGAATATCATCTTTAAGATCGACGATATCGAAGGTATCAGTCGTACAGAGACCATGATTTCTCTCGAGGAAAGCATCAACGACAAAAAGCGCCTGATGCATACAATTTTTAATGAATTGTAAACTCTAAATATCCGATTCCATGCGACTTTCAGACCTTAAAGAAGAAGACTGCCCTGCGTATTACAGGCCCTACCTGGAAGTGCTCCCGGATGCAGCCCTGCTTGGCTTAATGGAGCGACAAATGGGAAATTTCCCCGAGTTTCTTGGTAGCATTCCCGAGGATATGCTGTCCTATAGATATGCTCCGGGCAAATGGAGTGTCGCAGAAGTGCTGATGCACATACTGGATACGGAGCGAATTTTTCAATACAGGGCCCTTCGTTTGGGCCGGAAAGATGCTACGCCCTTATCGGGATTTGATCAGGATATGTATGTTCCTGAAAGTGTGGCTGAAAGGAGAACGCTAAAAGACCTCATTCACGAATACCGGGTAATTCGGGAATCTTCGCTTCTGCTTTTTAAATCCCTTCCCCCAGATCGGCTTCTTTTTACCGGGAATGCCAGCGGACAGGACATCAGCCTGGGCGCTCTTGGTTTTATTATGTGCGGGCACCAGAAGCACCACAGAAACATTCTGCGTGAGCGGTATTTGGGACGCTGAGATTAATCGTCCAGGCCTAATTCAGCTTCAAGAGACCCATCGTATTCCCTTTCTTCGGTTTCGGAACGCCTGGTCTCCCCATCTTCTGGGTCGGCTTCTTCAAAAGCTGCCAGGAGATCTGTAAGGCTTTTACCGATTTTAACCAGGTAAAGTGCTTGAGGGGTTTGTAGTTCTACTGCCTCAATCCATTCCCCTCTGTGATTTTTAAAGGCAATAAGGTCTTCATCTCCGTACCCTTCCGGATAGCGTTCCAAAAGCAGGCCTGCCATTTCGGAGGTCAATTTCTTGTAGTCAATAATGATTCGTTTCATGGTTTTACCGGTTGGTGGTCATTGATAAATACAAGCTAAATATTTATATGGCCGCCAACTGAAAAGAGTTGTCTGGGATGAAATTTTTGTAGGTGAAATAGCTATTCTTTGTAGTAATCAAAGCTGGCATTGAGCAGTTCGGGGGTTACTTTCTGGTCTGTCCGGGCTTTCCCAATGGCGTCCAAAAGGGCGAAAAGCACATGCCCATGGGCATTCTTTTTGTCGTATCGCAGCAGGCTCAGGATACTTGCCCGGTCTTCCGCCGTTATGGGTACGCGGGGGAAAAACCTTAAGAAAACGGCTTTTATCTCATCGCATTCAGCCTGTGTCATCCGGCACTGGCTTACAGAAATAAAGGCTTCCATAATCATACCGGCAGCAATGGCTTCCCCGTGCAAGAGGGGTTCGCCCGACTCCTGAGTCAAAAAATGAGATTCGATGGCGTGGCCCAGCGTGTGACCGAAATTCAAGATTTTCCGAAGCCCCTTTTCATTCGGGTCTGTCCGAACGACTTCCTCTTTGAGCTGCACGCTGCGGGGGATAAGCCTGTCCAAATGATCCAGTGTGTCTAAGGAGCTCAGTTCCTTCCAGTAATCCTTATCCAATATTAAGCCGTGTTTGAGCATCTCAGCAAAACCACTGGTGATTTGCCGGTGGTCAAGCGTCTGTAAATACCCCGGGTCAATAAGGACCATTTCCGGATTTTTGATCAGGCCAATCTGGTTTTTCAGGGGTCCCAGATCAACCCCGGTTTTTCCTCCCACAGAGGCATCCACCATGGAGAGCAGGGTAGTAGGGATATTGATAAAAGAAATGCCTCTCTGGTACGCAGAAGCGACAAATCCGCCCAGGTCTGTGACAACACCTCCGCCCAGGTTGATCAACAAGCTCTTGCGATCAGCCCCAAGCTCCGAGAGTTGTTCCCAAAGCTTCAGACAGGTATGGACGGTTTTAAAGGTCTCTCCCGCAGGAAATTCCAGCACCTCCCAATGGGATGCCCGGGGTGCATATTTCTGAAAGCGCGGGAGACAACTGGTTCCGGTATTGGAATCTGTCAGTATAAAAACCTTTGAAAACCGGGATTCAGAAATCAGTTGATTCAAAGCAGGGTAGGCTTCAGAACCGAACAGTATTTCGTGTGAACCACTATTTAACACATCCATAATTTGGGCTTAGGCAGCTCAAAATAACCTAAAATTTTGATATACTATTTCCTTTCGGACAGACTATATTTGTGAGGTACAGAATTCTCAATAATGACCGAGCGCATTTTCGAAAATACCAGGACGGCTTTTGCTCTGAAAACGGATGCTGAATTAGATCGTGCCTATTTCCTTTTCAAATTAATTTCCGTGGAGCCCCTTGTAAAAATTGGAACCAGCCTGACGAATTTTGCGATCAAGGCTAAACTGCCGGTGGAAGGAATTATCCGAACAACAGTTTTCGATCATTTCTGCGGGGGAGTCAGTGAAGCCGATTGTATGCCGGTTGTCGATAGTATGTGGGAGGCAGGAGTAAGTACCATTCTGGATTATTCGGTAGAAGGAAAGGACTCGGAGGATCCCCTGGACGACGCCCTGGCCAAGACCCTTGAGATTATCGATTTTGTAAAGGAGTACAAGGCGATTCCTTTTGCTGTATTTAAACCTTCGGGCTATGGACGGTTTTCCCTTTTCGTAAAAAAAGGAAGCGGTGAGCGCCTGACTCAGGCCGAATCCGCAGAATCGGGTGGTGCAACGCTTTGAAAAGACATGTCAAAAGGCTCATGACCTCGACGTGCCATTGCTCATCGACGCTGAAGAAAGCTGGATGCAGGATGCTGCCGATGACCTGGTGGAACAGATGATGCAGCGTTTTAACCAGAAGCGACCTATCGTCTTCAATACCCTGCAGATGTATCGGGCAGATCGTTTGGATTACCTTAAAAACCTGCATCAAAGAGCACAAGAAGCGGGCTATAGGCTAGGGGTAAAGCTCGTCCGGGGGGCCTATTTGGAAAAGGAAAACGAGCGGGCGGAAGAAATGGGGTATCCTTCCCCGATTTGCGCTTCCAAACAGGAAACCGATATTAATTTTGACGCGGCTGTTTCGTATTGCCTGGACCATCACACCGAGATTTCCCTCTACGCCGGGACGCACAATGAGCAGAGTTCCTATAAACTAATGGAGGCTATGGAGGCAAGACAAATTAGCAGGGATGATCCCCGGATCTGGTTCGGGCAACTCTATGGGATGAGTGATCACATCAGTTTTAACCTCGGTCAGGCCGGGTATAATGTTTCTAAATACCTCCCGTTTGGTCCGGTAAGGGATGTGATGCCGTACCTCATTCGCAGGGCAGAGGAAAATACGTCAGTAGCCGGGCAAACCAACCGGGAGCTGGAGTTGCTTAAAAAAGAGCGGGAGAGGCGAAAATTATAGGTTTCAGTGGCTCACTGCACATTGTAATCCTTTAGGAGGGTATACTCCTGGCAATTCTCGAGGGTAATACTCACTTCGCCTGCCCCTGTTTCATAATCAATACGGTATATCTTACAGGGAGATGCTTTGGTGTCGCTGGCTTTGAAATCAACGGATCCCTCATGTAATAATTCCTGAATCAATAGGGTATCGATAGGAATGGAAAGAGCGGGATCTGTGCGCATCGGCTTGGATCTGAGTTCTTTAAGTACCCGGCAATTGGGCAGGTAACAGAATTCTGTTCCGGTCTCATCTGTTTTCTTCCTCAGAAAAAAGGCGAGGAAAATCAGGCCAATAGACAACCCGAGCAGAAAATACCCCAGTCTTTTTAGAAAAGGCATGTGCTAAAATATAAGAAAGTTGATGTCGCTGAAGTTCATTCCAAACCATTCACCAACGGTTCTGTTGGTCAGGATTCCGTGGTACATATACAATCCGTTCCTCAGGCCTTTGTCGAATCGAAGCGAATTTTCAAGTCCTCCGTCGTCCCCAAGTTGCATCAGATAAGGCGTAAACATATTACTGATAGAGATTGAGGAGGTTTTTGGGTACCGGGCCGGGATATTTGGCACCGCGTAGTGAATAACCCCATGGCGCTCATAAGTGGGTTTGTCATGGGTGGTTACTTCACTAGTTTCAAAGCAGCCTCCCATATCGATACTGATATCGATAACGACCGCTCCTTTTTTCATTTGTTCCACCATCGTTTGTGAGACCAGTACCGGAGCCCGGTCTTTACCTCGTACCGCTGCGATAGCTACATCACAACGCTTCAGGGATTTTAGAAGATTTTTGGGTTGGAGCGTGGAAGTATAAAGCGTCTGGTTGAGATTTCGCTGAATGTTGCGCAATTTGGTCAGGGAGTTATCGAAAATCTTTACGTTAGCCCCGAGTCCCAGGGCCGAGCGGGCCGCAAATTCTCCTACAGTCCCTGCGCCGATGATCACCACTTCCACAGGAGGTACCCCACTGATATTGCCAAACATTAAACCATTCCCCTCTTTGGCAGCCATAAGCTCTGCAGCAATAAGTACTGAGGAAGTTCCGGCAATTTCACTCAGGGCCCGTACCGCCGGGTATTTTCCTTCTTCATCCCGAATGTATTCAAAGGCGATTGCAGTAATTCTTTTCTTGGCGAGCTTTTCAAAAAAAGCTTTGTGTTGCATTTTAATCTGAAGGGCTGAAATGAGAATGCTCTGTGGATTGATCATTTCTATTTCAGCGAGGGTAGGCGGTTCCACTTTGAGAATAATCGGGCATCCGAATACCTTTTTCGTGTCCCGGGTAATGGTTGCTCCCGCATTGGTGTACTGCAGGTCCGTAAAACTGGCATCTTCTCCTGCGCCTGCTTCAATCATGACTCTATGCCCTTGAGCCGTCAGGGCATTAACGCCGTCCGGGGTCAAACAAATTCGGCGTTCCTGCAACTGACTTTCCCTGGGAATGCCAATAAAGAGTTCGCCCTTTTGTTTAAGAACTTCCAGTTTTTCTTCCTGGGGAAGTAATTGTTGTTTGCTGAAAGGGGAGGAGGGTTGATTCATGGAAGCCGGGTCGTCTGCTGGCACACTGTACTATACACTCAAATGTACAACAAATTCCAGAAAAGACCGGATATGGTTACTGTAATGAAAACCGGAAAATATCAGAGGCTCAGTAAGCTTTTCATGGCCGTTTGCATCTGTTTTAAAATTTCGTTTAGGGTACGTCGTGCGGACCTGTTGGACAAGTCTTCCTTTACGACCTCGGGGGAAACATCAGAAACCGTAATTCCGATTTTATCTAATTCGGCTTTCTCCTTGTTTTTATAGTAATCAAGTTCGGCTGCCATGGCTTCCATGTCAATACCATGTACATATTTGTCAAAGAGTTTTAAACGGAGAAAATATACAAAGGGGATCAGAATCATACAGACCGGTAGAATCCATAACACGTTTTCCACGTCTATATAATTGTCATTGGAATAAAGAACTTCAAAAATTTGAAAAGCATACATACACAGGGGTATCAAAAGAATATGATACCACCAGTGTTTACAGGTAAGGAACCAAATGGTTAACAGGTAGAGAGGTATAAACTTACCCAGTAAGAACCACACATAGATTGATACATTTTGAAAACCATTGTTGTTTAGCTCCAATCCCAAGATGGTCACCTTATCCTCAGGGTTTTCCGGAATATACTCATGAATCTTAAACAGGAAAGGTGTAATCAAAATTAGGAGAACGGCCAGGGACTCCAGTGTAAACCTTTTCTTGGTCAGTTGTTTCTGTTCATTCATAGTGAGTAGATGTTGAAAATAACTTCAAATACCCAACGAAAAAAGGGCCAACATATTTGTCAGCCCGTTTATGATTCGATTAAAAGTCTCGAAAGATCGATAAAATGAAAGAAACTTAACCTTGTAACTAAGAATTAGTCTTTTTCGGTCCTTTGGTGATTTTAGTCTTATCAACTGCTTGTTTACTGGGACCTTTCGTTATCTTAGTTTTATCTACTGCTTGCTTTTTTGGTCCTTTGGTTATCTTGGTTTTATCTACTGATTGCTCATAGACGTCAGCATTGTCAGTGGTGCAAGCGGCTCCAGTCAGAATACCCATTGTAAGGATTCCAAATAAGATTTTTTTAGTGTTCATGATGGTTGGAGGAATTAAGGTTGACTTTCATTTTCTATTCAAAAGTAGGAATTTATAACACCTACAAGAAACCATTTAGTACAAATATAGCGCATTTCATCGATAAAAAAAAGCCTTTAAACGAAAAACAGGTAGTTCATCGAGTTTACTGCAATAAAAGTTCAGTTTGAACGATACCACACATTTATTGCTCATTCCGTCCGGCCCAGACTGAGTTTCCGCCGGTTGACCCCTTCTATTTCCAGATATACATCCGTGCGGTTTAGAGGTAAAAGCCCTGCGATCCGTTGTGGCCATTCGATAAAGACATAGCAGTCCGCACCCAGGATTTCTTCAATACCCAGATCCAGGGCCTCTTCTTCGCCCTCAAGCCGGAAACAGTCCAGATGGTAGGCCAGCAGATTACCGGCGGCATCACAATACTCATGTACTAACCCGAAAGTGGGACTGCTTCCCGCATCCACAGCGCCGAGATCAGCAATTAAGGCTTTGATAAGTGTGGTTTTCCCTGCACCCAGATCCCCATAAAAGCAGTAGAGTTTGGACGTTTGGTCCTTGTTGATAACGGCAACTGCTTTATGAATCTCACGCAGGTTGTAGATTATATTCGACATTTTTTATATCTTTTGGATCAAAAGTCATTAGATTGCCCGCAGGCATTCCAAACCAGAAACTCTAAAGATACGTGACA